>JAUVKM010000217.1 GCA_030596265.1 Candidatus Cloacimonadota bacterium | reverse complement strand
AGATTAGAAGAGTGATAAGTGTTACCAGAAAATTATAAAGAAATAGATTTTTATGTAATATGTTTTTTAAAAGTTTTTCCAGAAAATTCATATCAATTCCCTTATCATATTTATTTTGCAAAAATATTATATGAATTCAATAATGCAAGAGGTTTTATTATAAAATAGCTTTAAGATTTGAAGAAAGGTGATTTAGATTGCTTTAGTCAATTCAGGATAATTATTTCTTACAGAATTTACATCATTTGAAACAGGATGAAAAAGCATTTCTTCAGTAGGATAAGAAGTAAGAAGTTTTTGCAAAATATTACCATTATTCTCTGTTAACCACGTTTTTTCCTGCTCTTTTTGCAAAATAACCGGCATACGGTGATGAATGGTTTTTAGCTTTTCGTTGGGAGAAGTTGTAATAATGGAACATGAGAAAATTTGCTTTCCAGCGGGAGATTTCCAAATCTCCCAAATGCCTGCAAATGAGAATAATTCTCTATCTTTCAGGTTAATATAATATGGTTGTTTCTCATTTCTTTTCCATTCATAAAATCCATTTGCAGGAATGAGACATCGTCTCTGCTGGAAAGCAAATTTAAAACTTGGTTTTTCTGCAATTGTTTCACTTCGAGCATTGATGAGTTTATTACCAACTGCCTCATTTTTTGCCCAGAAAGGGATAAATCCCCATTTACACAATTTCAAAATGTTCTGATGGTATTTATTTATTATAATAGGAATTTCCTGACCTGGTGCAACGTTATAATTTGCATCTATTTCATCGATCTTATTTAAAGGATCTGCATAGTCTTTAATTGCCTGGAAACTGCTATAAAGAGCGAATCTTCCACACATTCATCCTCCAGTATATCTCTGGTTGATAAGTTGAACTTATCAACCTAATTATGTCCGCTATCCGGCAGTTGCCGGATGCGAACAAGGTATTTTATATTATTTGTATAATGCTCAAAGACTGAGCTTTGAGCTACAAGTAACGCAAACATATAATGTTGGCTTTGCGAAGCAAAACGACATATTTTTTCCTGTTTGCGACTTCTCAAAATCTGGCAAGACGTATCATTATGATGCGTCCAAAATATTTCGGTTCAATCTACAAGAATGAATCTGCTTTTCTTCTCAAAGACTGAGCTTTGAGTTACGTTTCATATTATCGGCATCTGCTTTTTATAAAACAATAAAATCTCCTGTTTATCATTTTTATCATTTTCCCACACAAGATTTGAAACACTCAAACCCAAAAGACGGATTTTACATTTAGGTCCCAAAGTTTCCAGAAGCATTTTTCTTCCCAGATGAATGATCACATTATCTCTATCAAATGGGATATCAAGTGTTTTACTTCTACTCACAAGATCGAAATTTGCATATTTAATTTTCAGTGTCAAAGTTTTAGCCTTGAATTTTTTTTCCTGCATCAGTGTACTTATTTTTTCACCGAGCTTAATAAGGATCTCTACCATTTTATTTACATCACTTATATCCTTTGCAAATGTACGTTCATGTCCCAAAGATTTTCTAATTCTCTCTGTAGTCACTTCTCTATCATCAATTCCTCGTACAATGTTGTAATAATAACTTCCAGCCTTTCCAAAATGCTTCATCAACTCTTTCAATGTTCGCTCTTTCAAATCTTTACCAGTTCTTATTCCCAGCATATTCATTTTTTTTCCGCTTACCTTTCCGATCCCATGAAATTTACCAATTGGAAGATTCTCCAATACTTGTCTTGCTTTTAAGGGAGTTACAACCATTAAACCATCAGGTTTATTCATATCAGAAGCGATCTTTGCTAAAAATTTATTATAGGAAACACCTGCCGATGCTGTGAGTTTGGTTTTGTTAAATATTTTTCTCCTAATTTCTATAGCGATCTGTGTAGCTGATGCAATATCTTTTTTATTCTCTGTAACATCAATATATGCTTCATCAATAGAGACTGGTTCTACCAGGTCGGAATATTCATAAAATATTTCTTTTACTTGCTCAGATGCTTTCCTGTACGCATCGAATCTGCTACGTACAAAGATAGCATGCGGACACAATTTATATGCCATAAAACTTGGCATCGCAGAATGTATCCCATATTTTCTGGCTTCATAAGAACAAGTTGAAACTACACCACGACTGTTCGGTTTTCCTCCTACAATAATCGGTTTACCTATATATTCAGGATGATCACGAATTTCTACAGCAGCAAAAAATGCGTCCATATCCACGTGAATTATCTTTCTTATTTTAGTCATATTGCTTTTACCACTGGAATGTGTTTCCAATTTGTTGTATAGCTGGGAGTAAGCTTTTCTCTCTTCATTTGCCATGGCTTTTTTATACCGGCAGAAGCATAAGTAATTTTATGTGATCCCATTTTATTATTTATATCATCCATGCAGTCCATAATAACTTTACGGTGATCGTCCAGATATGTAGGCTGGAAAAAATCGAGCGGAGTTTTACTTTGATGCATAATATCAGCAAGCATTACGCCAACTTTCTTATATTTGTATCCGGGACGGTATATTTTCTTTAGAATTATATTGGCAGCATGAATAAAATCCGGTGTGTAGGCAGAGGGGAGAGGAAGGCGTACTTTGGCATAATTTGCATATTGCGGCTCGTTCTTAAAACGATTTGTGGAGAGAAATACAATAATAATTGAAGCTATCTGGTTCTGTGAACGTAGTTTCTTCACAGCTACACTGCAGTAATCGGAAGTTGCCTCCAGCAAATCCTGTAGTTCTATTACCGGATTTCCAAATGACCTGGATGATACAATTTCCTTCTTTGGCTTTATATCCATTTCCAAGTTAATGCAGGAAATACCACGTAGCTCTTTTACCAAACGCAGACCAACAATAGTCATTTTTTTTTGCACCCAATTATCCGGAACCTGAGTGAGTTCATACGCATTTGTGATGCCGTTGCGGCACAGCATCTTGGCATATTGTCTTCCCACACCCCAAATATGTTCCACTTCAACCCAGCGCAGTATTTTATCCTTGTCGGGATGATCGGTAATATCAAAGACACCTTCCGCAAAATTATGTTTTTTGGCAAAACGGTTTGCAATTTTTGCCAGAGTTTTAGTCGGTCCAATTCCCACCGAAACTGGTAATCCAGTATGCAACCACACGGTTCTTTTAATTTGTCTGCCATAATCTGTAAGATCCAGATGTTCGAAACCTGATAGGGAAAGAAATGCTTCATCAATAGAATATATTTCAAGATCGGGTGTGAACATTGATAATATACTCATAACCCTGGCAGACATATCACCGTATAATGTATAATTTGAGGAAAACAGTTTGATATCATGCTTTTTTATAAAATGTTTATTAATTCTGAAAGCAGCAGCTCCTCGAGAAATACCCAATTTTTTCAATTCGCTGGAAAGCGCTACAATTATGCCGTCATTATTAGATAAAATTCCCACCGGTTTATCTGCTAAATGTGGATTAAATACTTTTTCGCATGATGCATAAAAACTGTTACAGTCAACTAAGGCAACGGTATTTCTTGCCATTGTTACCTCATCTTATGAATGGAATAGATGACTACTCCCCAAATATGAAAATTTATATCGCGGGTAATTTCGAGTGGTTCAAATTCAGAATTCTCAGGAGCAAGAAACCATTTTCCACTTTTTTTATAAAGCCGTTTTACCGTAAGTTCACCATCAACTATAGCTATTACTATCTTTTTATGAGCAGGTTCTACAGCTCTATCAACAATGAGAATATCTCCCGGGTAAATTCCTGCATCTACCATGGAATATCCTTCAACTTTTACAAAATATGTTGCCGAAGGATGAGAAATGAGATGTTCATTTAGATCAAGATTTTCTTCGATGTAATCTTGTGCAGGAGAAGGAAAGCCGGCAGGTACTTCATTTCCAAGAAGAGGTCGTGATAGAGAAGAGGAAATTCTACAATGAAAAATATTTATAATCGTATCACTTATTTTGTATTTTAATATGTTGTTTTCCATAATCTTTACCCTTAATTCCTATATCTTACAATTCAATATATTAACTATTGGGTTAAGATGTCAATATAAATATTAACCATTAAGATAATACGGTAACTTAAGCATGAAAGCATTTATATAATAATAATAATTAACCTAAGTAAAATTCTTGACATTGCAAAACACAAATTTACTAATTGTTCCATAAAAAAAAAGGAGGATGTATTTATGAATTCATTGTTATTTACAGTGGCAAAAGGTGGT
>JAUVKM010000119.1 GCA_030596265.1 Candidatus Cloacimonadota bacterium | reverse complement strand
TCACCACGTGATCTTTCTGAATTTATTTTGCCCGATTTTGAAGAGATCCGTATTGGTACAAATGCAATTAAATTTGATTATTACATTGGAAATTCTACTTTAGAAGCAGTCTGGATTCCTACTTTTGAATCCACGGTTCTTCCAGAAAGTAATTCAATTTGGGCTCCAACAATGCCGGATTTTCCAATGCCTGTAAATTATGATTATTCAAATACTGATGTAGAAAATAAACTGTCTGAAAGTGAAATTGCTTTCAAATATTCCTACTTGGGAAGTGCGATCGATTTTGAATTGATGGCTGCCTATATGTGGGATGATAACCCAGCAATGCATATTTATCCGCAACCAGATACAACACTTCTCATCAAACCGGAATATCATAGATTACCGTTAGTTGGAGCAAGTTTTAGTAAAGCTGTGGGTGGAGCAGTTGTACGTGGAGAAGGAGCATACTATTTCGAGAAGAGATTTGCAGCAGAAGATTTATCTGTAAATGGCGTAAAAGAAAAAGATTATACTCATTATCTTATTGGTTACGATCATAATTGGTTTGGCGTGAATGTAAGTTTCCAATTTATTCAGGAATATATTATGAATTACGAAGAAGATATGCGTAATGATGAATTCTCAAACACGATGACTTTCCTAATTACGGAAGATTTCTTAAGAGAAACTTTGCGATTGGAATTCTTTACCTATTACGGCATCAATAATGAAGATGCACTTTTGCGTCCTAAAATTGCTTATGATATTGCTGACGGATTTGAAGTTCAGTTGGGAGCAAATATCTTTGTGGGTGAAGAAGGAAATTTTGGACAATATGATGAAAATGATATGTTATTTATGAAAGTGAGGTATGATTTTTAAATTTTCAAAAGCATAGGAGAATGATTCGGGTAATTATTGTAAAGCATAAGACGTTAAGGATAATATTATGAAGAAAATACTGTTTATCATAATGCTATTTCCATCTTTACTATTGGGTGAACCAAAGATTCCTGGAAGCTTGCCACAAGAACCTGATTTTGTAGTTTCCGCAGCATCTGAAAAGAATCAGGGAAAGAAGAATTATACTATACCTGCAATTGAGAATGTCGGTTTTATTGTCGGTTTATGGAGTTATGACCGATATGTGGCGAAAGAATATTGGGCAGTTATTGGATTTAATTCTATTGAAGCAAATTTCCGAAATGGTTTTGAATGGGATCACGGTGGATTTGCCATGAACCAGATTGCACATCCTTATTCAGGTTCTATATATTTCACAGCTGCCCGTTCCAATAATCTAAGTTTTGTAGAGTCTTCAGCTTATGTTTTAGGCGGAAGTTTGCTATGGGAATCATTTATGGAAAATCACTATCCTTCCATAAATGATATGATAACAACAACTTTCGGGGGTATTGCTTTAGGAGAAGTTCTGTACCGTTTATCGAATCATTTTTATGATGATAATGTCACTGGAACAAAAAAAGTAGTTAATGAATTCATCACAACTTTGCTTTGTCCGATGAATAGTTTAAATCGACATTTAGGATATTCTTCTCCTAAACGGGAAAATTCCCAGATCCAATACACTTTTTCTTTTGGAGGTAATAATAATTTTATGTCCGATCAAATAGAAAAAATGGATTCAAATATTTTTGCAGGATTTCAATTGGAATACAATAAAATGTTTCAGGATAAAAAGATCAGGAAACCTTTTGATTACTTTAAGGCTGCAATAGATATTAGTCTTTATAAAGGAGAAACCGTATCTTCCATTATTTTGTTGGGACATTTGATCGGACGGGAAATTAATCAGGAATCTTACTCTATTTTAGCAGGAGCTTTTCAAAATTTCTATTACACAAATAATGACATCATCAGGCTATCAAGCAGCTCGATCGGTCCGGGAGTGGAGATTAAATCGGAGCTAACCGAAAAGATTTATCTCAATGCTGGTTTTCAAGTACATGGTATCTTGCTGGGTGCTATGGATTCAAGATATAATGAAGAAAATAGAGATTACAATTTAGGACCCGGTTACTCAATTTTATCTTATCTGAAATTTGGACGAAATGATTTAATTATAATGTCCATTTCAAGTAGATTTTTCAGTTTGTCCAATGTTGCAGGATTGGCTGCTAGTGAACGAATTTGGATCATTGAATCCGGCATTGATTTTCCTGTTTATCGAAATTTAAGGTTTGGTTTGAAATATAATTACTTTGATCGCCAGGAAAATTATGATGAATATGCTGATGTTTCTGGATATGGAGATCTACTCAGAAGTTATTTGACGATATCTTTTTAAATTTGCTTTATTCGTTCCTCATAATTCTTCAATCGTGAATCTATATTAGCTTGAAATTGTTCTATTCTGCACATTTATAAATTAATAAAGACCTCAAAAGCTATAATACAACTTTATCTTAATTTTAGTATTTGCATAAGAAAATTCATCCGGCTCAGCATCCTTTGGATACCAGGAAAATCCTGAATGGTGATGCACCGCCAATCCGAAATTGTTATATTCAAATGCAGGACCAACAATAATGCCGTAGTCTATACCGTTTCGATTTTCAATATCTTCATAATCGATAAATACGGTATTAAAACCAAAATAACCACCTAATTGGAATTGAATGGAATTATCGGGATAATGTCCAAGCCAGATTGTTCCAATACCAAGACGTTTTGCTTCTTGCTTCGGTAAACCAATAACATCAAACTTCCCAATCTCAAAATCACAATATGCACCTACTTGAAAGAGATTCGATAATTTGTAGTAATAAAATCCTTCAAATATTGTTGCCGAAGTCTGGTCAATCCACAAGTTATAAGGATCTCCAACCCAGATATCAGTAATCTGATATTGAAATCCATAAGAAATTCCAGCAACATGCTTTTTTTCTTGAAATATTGCGACATTAGGAAATATAAGTAACAAGGTTAAAAAAATAAAGAAGATTTTTATTTTCATAATACAAGCTCCTTTTTAATTTTTTCACATTACCATCTAAAATGTTGATGAGACTATTAGATATTATGAAAATATAAGTCAAATTTTTTATAACTGTTCTCTAAAATTTTTCCTTCTTGACGCAGGATTTAAGTATTGATAATAGTGGGAGTATGTTGAAAGTATTATTTAGTTTCTTAAAAAGCATGATATTAAGTCATCATGTAATTGTTATACTCTATTACCATATTTAATGAAGGAGATGGATAAATGGAACATCCAAAAGTATCAGATAATCGTAGTGAAAAGATTATTTTCCTTAGTCATTGTTGTTTGAATCAGAATGCAAAAGTACGTGGAATTGCAAGCTATCCGGGAGCGATAACTCCATTGATAAATATGTTGTTAGATGAAGGAATTGGAATAATTCAAATGCCTTGTCCTGAAATGACTTATCTGGGAAATATGCGCTGGGGTCAAGTTAAGGATCAGTATAACAATCCGATGTTTAGAAGACATTGCAAATGCATTGTAGAAACAATTGTAGATCAGGCAGAAAATTACATCCAATGCGGTTATCAAATTGTTGGGTTTGTAATGATGGATGGCAGTCCTGTATGTGGTTTAAATCGTACCCCGCGACCTAAGGATTCCAATATGTTATGGGGTGGAATGATGTGGTATATCCCCGAGTCTGAATATCTTATAGAGGGAGGGGTTTATTCTGAAATTTTACAAGAAGAACTTAAAAAGCGTGGGATTGAGAATATACCTTTCGTAGCTTCACCAGAATTTGACAAAGTTGGGAAATTAGATCAAGCATTAGATGCAATTAAGGCACTTATAATAGTGAAGCAATGATATAACTTTTTTATAGTTATCTAACCAGATTGTCATTGTATGCTAGTACAGAATGTTCCTCGAAATTCTTCAATCGTGAATCTATATCTGCCTTAAATTCTTCATCCGAAAAATCCGGATTTCTGGTTGATGTCCAAATTTCACATGGTGCTTTACCACATTCCTTACAAGAAGAAAATCCTTTTTGCACAGCACATTCATAAATAGGACAAAGAATCTTACCATAAAATTTAGCCCAGGCAACCTTTCCTGCAAGTTCGTTGCAACCCTCGCATTCAATTTTATAAGCTTTACAATCTGTTGAACAACGTACACCACATTTACTTAACTCTTTCATAACAAATAAATTCTTAATAATTATGAATATTAATGTCAAATTATTCTTTAAAAGATGAATAAAAAATAATTTTTCTTGACGTAAGAAACCTATTTCGGAATTTAGGTACCTAAATAGAAAAAGGGAGTTGATATGTCTAATTTGATCAATATTTCGGAAGCTGCTTCATTGGCTTTACATGGTTTGGTGTTGATCGCTAAAAACCAACCCATGCGCATGAATGTGAAAACACTATCAGTTGAATTGAATGCATCTCAGACACATTTGGCTAAGGTTTTTCAGAAACTAAGTAAAACCGGTTTAGTGAGATCGTTACGTGGTCCTGCCGGTGGCTTTGAATTAAACAATCCTGCAGACGAGATCACATTCCTGGAAATATATGAGATCATTGATGGCAAGATAACACTAGGTGATTGTCCTCTTGGTAAGAATCACTGTGTTTTCCAATCCTGTATGTTCGGCAATGAACTAAATCGCATATCAACAGATATTTATAATACGTTCAAAAAAATAAGATTATCAGATTTTTCAAAAAAATAATAAAAAGAGTGTTTGCTAAGGCAAACCAATTTGCAAGAGGAGAGAAACTATGAAAATTAGAAATTACAAAAACTTGGAAATTGCAGAAACACCACACGGCATTAATGCCTATAAACTCTATGATACTGACCATGCACTGATTATGCACCTTCACTTAAAGGCAGGGGAGAGCTTAAAACCACATATTACGCCTGTAGATGTTGCTTTCTATATTTTAGAAGGGACTCCCACGATTTTGGTTGGAGAAGAGAAGATTGACGTTACAAAAGATGATATTGTTGAAAGCCCCAAAGATATCGTGCATTGCATTTATAATGACACTGAAGAAGATGTACGTGTTTTGGTTATGAAGCTTCCTAAACCAACTACAAAGACTATAATGGTGTGAAGTCATTGCGAGGAGTGCAGCGACGTGGCAATCATTTCTTTCTGTTCTTTCAACAGTTGAGATTGCTTCGACCGAAGCCGCGAAGATGAAAACTCGCAAAGACAGGTAGCAACTAAGGGAAATAATTATGAAATATTTCGATGAAAATTCAACCTTGCTTACAATAGTTGAAAAATATCCTGAAACCATTCCGGTTTTTACATCTAACGGATTTTCTCAAATGGATGATGCAGAACAGCGTGATAAATTTGCTAAATCAATTTCACTTAAAATGGCTTTAATGTTGAAGCAACTCGATGTTAGGATTTTTTCAAATCTACTTATTGAAGCGATTGAACAGAAATACACAAATATTGATGCTACTCTATCTGCTACAACAAAAGTAGATGATGCAGAAGCTTTAAATATTGTAGGATTGCTGCCTTGTCCGGTTCGGATTCCTCTCTTAGAACAATTCAATAATTTCGTAAAAGAGTATTCTGCTTCTCATGATGTTATAATTAATCACGAGTTGAAAGCTGCTTCCATGGGATTGGATTGGGTGGAGAACAACATTAAAGGTGTAACCGACGCCAAAGATCTTCCTGATCTATTTATCTCTGCCGGATTTGATATGTTCTTCGATGAAGAGATGATCGGGAAATTTAAAAGGCAAAGTGTTTTTGCCGATACAACAAAACTAGATAAATTCAACACTCTTTTTGATGAGATAAATTTGAAAGATCCCAAAGATCATTATGCCATGATTGGAGTTGTTCCTGCTGTATTTCTGATCAATAAAAAAGAGCTGTATGGAAGGGAAGTTCCAAAAAGCTGGAAAGATATATTGAAACCAGAATTTGAAAAACGTGTCTCTCTGCCAGTCGGAGATTTTGATCTTTTTAACGGAATTCTTCTAAATATTCATAAACATTATGGTGATGAAGGTGTGAAAAAACTGGGTCGAAGCTTACTGGAATCTATGCATCCATCTCAGATGGTGAAAAGTGACCGCAAAAAAGATAATAAACCAATCGTGACTATTATGCCCTACTTCTTTACAAAAATGGTAAAAGATGGTGGTCCGATGGCAGCAATCTGGCCGGAAGACGGGGCAATAATAAGTCCGATATTTATGCTTTCTAAAAAAGAGAAAATAGAAAAATTGCAGCCTGTAATTGATTTCTTTGCATCTGTAGAAGTGGGGAAGATCCTCTCTCATAGTGGTTTGTTTCCAAGTGTTCATCCTGATCTTGATAATAATATACCTGCTCAAAACAAGTTTATGTGGTTAGAATGGGATTATATTTATAGTAACGATATCAGCAAATTAATCAAGCATTGCGAAAAACTTTTTAATGAAGCAATAGGATAATTCTAAAACCTTACGAATGGTTGAGCATACGAGACCTTCGTAATGGTTGAAAATAGTTTGATAACCATTGCGGAGATTTTCAATCATCCGCAAGGTCATAAAGAAAAAGGAGATTATATGAATCTTGTAACTGTGTCAGGTCCTCCCTCATCAGGGAAAACTTCAGTAATTCTAAAGACGATAGAGTCTCTTAAAAAAAGAGGTTTGAAAGTTGCAGTGGCTAAGTTCGATTGTCTTTATACTGATGATGATATTTTATATAAAAAAGCTGGAATCCCTGTTAAAAAAGGACTCTCCGGCGCACTCTGTCCCGACCATTATTTTGTGAGTAATGTAGAAGAGATCACTAAGTGGGGAGTTGATAATAAATTTGATATTCT
>JAUVKM010000086.1 GCA_030596265.1 Candidatus Cloacimonadota bacterium | reverse complement strand
AAAGAAGGAATTGATATTGTGGTTGCCATTGATGTATCCAAAAGTATGGATGCAAGGGATATTCAGCCCAGCAGGATCAAGAGAGCAAAAGATCAGATCTCACTTTTTATAGATCAGTTAGAAGGTGACAGAATTGCAATTGTAGCATTTGCTGGAAAAAGTTTTGTACAATGCCCTCTCACCAACGATTACGATGCTGCCAAACTGTTTCTTAATTTACTTGATACGGAAACAGTTCCGTCGTACGGTACGAATATTGGAGAAGCAATTTCCACCTCATTAGAACTTTTTGGAGAAAAAGAAAAGCATAAAGTTATAGTCGTGGTTAGTGATGGAGAAGATCTGGAAGAAAATGCTGCTGAAATTGCGGAAGAAGCCGGAAAACAAAATGCTATCATTTACACACTTGGTATCGGTTCCCCGAAAGGGAGCACAATTCCAATTAAAAACAGAGACGGTGATGTGATCTACGCTAAAGACGATAAAGGTGATATTGTTTTCACCAAGCTTGATATT
This sequence comes from Candidatus Cloacimonadota bacterium, assembly GCA_030596265.1. The sequence continues at coordinate 7,489 of JAUVKM010000086.1, read as the reverse complement.
ATAATTCTAACACAAATTGCGAAAAAAGGGAATGGACACTTCTTCCCCATTACACCGCAGCAATCAGAAATTTATGAGATCATGAAAAACATCAATTCTTTTGAGAAAAAGAAATTTGATTCTAAAGAGTATGTGAGATATAAAGAACAATATAAATATTTCGTGATCGCTGCACTTGTTTTGCTTCTAATAGAATCTCTCATCATATATAAAAAGAAAACTAAATTTAAGCGAGTATTGTAATGAAAGCTAAATTACTAATTCTATTAATTCTTTTATTATCATTCTGCACTCTGTTTTCTGATGTTGTAAATTACGATAAAGTTATCAGAAATTTAAAAGGTGTTAAATCTTACGAGAAAAAAGATTTTGAAAATTCTGAAGATAATTTTGAGCGTAATGCAATTAAATATCCTAAAGATTCCAGATTGCATTTTAACCAGGCAAATGCACAGGTTAAGAATGGCTTATTGGAAGAAGCTGAACAGAATTACAAACTTGCTTTAAATAATCAGAAATTCACAGATAGATCAAAAGCTTTGCATAATCTTGGAAACGTGAAGTTCCTGCAAAAAGATTATAAAAATGCTATAAAGAATTACCGTGATGCTCTGGTTGAAGATCCACAGAATATTGATGCTCGCTACAATTATGAGCTTGCTGCCAGAATGCTGCAGCGTCAGCAAGAACAAAAGCAAAAACAAGAGCAAAACAAAGACGAAAATGACGATAAAGACGAAGAAAAAGAAAAGCAGGAACAACAGCAGCAAAAACAAGACAAACAAGATGATGAGAAGAAAGATAAACAGCAAAAACAAGAAGAACAGAAACAGGATGAAAAACAGAAATCCCAGGAACAGAAACTAAAAGAACAAAAGAAAAAAGCTGCAGAAAAAATGTTGAAAGCACTTCTGCAGAAAGAAAAAGAAGAGATGAAAAAAGAGAAAGAAAAAATGAATGTTGACAGAACAAAAACCGGAAAGTACTGGTAGTTTTTAATTAAAATTGGAATATTGTATTTGATTTCCAATTCCGCTTAGCTCCCTTTTATAAGGAGAGATTAAGAGGGGTTTTTAACAACAAAAATCAAATACAATAATAAATATCTAAAAGGATACGATGAAAAAAATAATATTTATTTTAAGCTTGCTTTTAATCGTTCAATTTCTGTTTGCACAGCAGATTGAGATTGAATCTTATGTTGATAGAACCAAGATCGGAATTTCTGATTTGATTAAATATACAATTGAGATCTCCGGTGAAAAAATTGGTAATATCTCAACACCCAGATTACCAAAGATAGAAAACTTCGAAAATCTTGGCTCTTCCACTTCTTCTTCATCAAATTATTCTATTGTTAATGGTAAGATGACTTCCAAGATTACAAAAAGTTATACCTATACCCTACGTCCTCTTAAAATTGGAAATTATATCATCCCGCCAATAACAATAAAGATCAAAGATAAGTCATTCACAACCGATCCAATTCATATAAAAGTATCAGAAGGAAGCACACAACCGGCTCCACCAACTTCATCATCATTCACTCAGCAGCCAAATTCGTCTCTAGATCTGAGCGATAATCTATTTTTAAAAGCAAATATCAGCAAAAGAAATGTCTTTGAAGAAGAACCGATAATTGTGGAATACAAACTTTATTCCAGATATGATATTGCCAATCTTGCCTTTACTGGAGATACGAATTTCGAAGGCTTTTGGAAAGAAGATATCTACAAACCCGAGAGTATAAGTTTCGATCGCGAAACATATAATGGCATAATGTACAATGTAATGCTGATGCGCTCTGTTGCTTTGTTCCCAACCAAAAGCGGGAAACTGAATATTCCTTCGGTTGCGCTGAATGTTGATATAAGAACTCAATCACACAGCTTCTTCGATTTTGGAACAACCAAAAGATATAATATCAAGAATAAGCCGGCATCAGTAAAAGTTAAACCAATTCCACAAATCAACAAACCCAGCTCATATTCAAATGCCGTTGGGAAATTCAAGCTTTCCAGTAATATCAGTCAGACCCAGTTAAATGTTGGTGATTCCTTTACTTACACGATAACAATAAGCGGAACCGGAAACCTGAAACAATTTGATATTCCAAAATTAAAGGAAGTGAATAACTTAAGATTTTTAGATCCTGAGATAACAACAGATATTAACAAGAACAAAATATCAGGTAAGAAAACAATAAAATATCTGATCATTGCTCAGGAAAAGGGAAGATTCACATTGCCGGCAGTTCCATTCACATATTTTGACACTTCGTCCGGCAGTTACAAAACATTACAAACAAAGCCATTTCAATTGAAGATAGGAGAAGGTGATCTGACCTATGTTGCCAGCAGTGCTGCACAATCTATCGTCAGTATGGAGGGCTCGGATATTGGTTTCATCATTACAGACAGCGAACTTACTACAAATATTATTTATTATGACATGTTCTTTTACTGGTTCATTTGGTTAATAATATTGCTTTTTATTCCCACTTCAATTTTGTATTCAAATGAACGAACTAAATTGCAAGGAAATATTGATTACATTCGCCAGAAACAAGCAAGTAAGATCTTGAAGAAATATATGAAAGAGGCAAGTGTTTTAGCCGGTAATGATGATCCTGGATTCTATGCAGCAGCACAATTGGGATTAGGTAGTTATTTAGCTGATAAGCTGAAAGAGCCGCGTGGAAGTTCCACGGAAAATATTCTTTCTAAGATGACTTTAATAAATATTCCAGACGATTTAATTGAGAAAATAAAGACACTTTTTGAAACCTGTGATCAGGCACGATTTATGCCGGGTGGATTTTCCAAAGAGAAAATTGAAGCAGATTTTCAATTGATTAAAGAGACGATCAATGAGATCACAAAGTGCAAATTTAAAAATAGCGAATAACCCTAGAATTATGAAAAAAACAATATCTACAATTTTATTAGGATTCATTGTAATCAGCATCTTTGCTGCTAACCAGATTGAATTAATACACCAAGAAGCAATTGATTCATACAATGAGAAAGATTATCAAACAGCATTAGAGAAATTCAGTCTTATTGAGAATGAAGGAATTGTTAATTCAGATCTTTATTACAACATTGGAAACTGCTATTTCAGGATTAATGAAATTGGCAGAGCTATCCTCTATTTTAAGAAAGCATTAAAAGTAAGATCCGATCATCAATCCGCCAGAAGAAACCTGGAATATGCTCTCACATTTACAAAAGATAAACAAGATTCAGGAAATATAAGCGTGATCAGATCATTCTGGCTAAAGGCATTTGATTCATTTTCTATTAACCTTTTGGCCATCATCACACTTATTATATTCGTAATGATAATTATGCTCATAAGCATGATGATAATTCATTACAAAAGCCGTGAAAAAACAATTCCCATATTTCTTACAACTATTTTCATTTTTCTCTTCTCAGCGTTTCTCATTATCAGCATACTAAAATGGCAAGAATTTCATAAAACGGATGAAGGTGTTTTACTAAGTACATCTGCAATCGGATTTAGTGGTCCGGGCGAAGATTTTACCCGTGTTTTCACAATTCATGAAGGAATGATATTCACCATAGAAAGAAGTGAAGAGAATTGGAGTTTGATAAAACTGGAGAATGGACTTGGCGGCTGGATAAACAAAGATACTTATGTTAGAATTGAATTATAAAAAATAAGATTAAACACAGAGACACAATGACACAGAGGACACAGAAGGCATTGGAGTTGAATGTCTAATATTCAAGAGAAGTTGTTTGCTATAGCAAGCCAACTTTTACAACATGGATTTTCCAATGATGGAGTGAAAAGGAAAGGGAAACCTTGCGAATGGTTATAGACCTTCGCAATGGTTGATATATTGCTAACACACCTCACGGCTAAAGCCGTACTCCTCTCACTTGTTTGGGCATAGCGTCGCGAAGACTGAAGAGGAGAAAAAAGCAAAAGGATAATCTAATAGTGAAAAAACTACTACTCGCATTGCTCTTAACCATATCCATCCAACTAAGTGCCAATGATCTTATCTCTTTGCGTGGTAATCCGGTTCAAGGCGGAATTCTAATTTGCGAAACTGATGATTCCGTAGAAAAAGTATTCCTCGACCATAAAGAAATTCCAATCTTCGAAAATACTGCCATATTAGGCTTTGACCGTGATGCAAAAATACGTCACACTCTAACTTTGGTTATGAGAAACGGTGATATGGAAACGACAAAAATCCACCTGGCAAAGCGGGAATATGGAACTCAAAGAATTGATAATATCCCACCTGAGTATCTGGAAGATCCAACAGATCCGGATGTGATAAAAAGGATCGAACTTGAATATGCTACACTGCAAGAGATCCGGAAGAATATTTATAAAAACCAGTTTATTTACTTAGATGATTTTACGATCCCTATTACAAATGGAGATGTAACAGGAGTTTTTGGCAGTAACAGGATATTGAATGGCATTACTGTTTCTCCCCATAACGGACTTGATATTGCTGCACCCAAAGGAACAGATATTTTTGCAATGACAAACGGCGTTGTAGCACATACAGGAGATTATTATTACAATGGCAAATTCGTGCTGCTGGATCATGGTGGCGGTTTTAGTTCCATTTACATTCATATGAGTTCCATTAATGTAGAAGTTGGAGATTATATCCTTATGGGTGAAAAAATCGGTGAGGTTGGTTCTACCGGACGTTCAACCGGGAATCATCTGCATTGGGGCATTGGGTGGAAAGATAAACGAATTGACCCTGAATTATTACAAAATATGAATGATGTATTTTTGAAAATACAAAAGAGATAATTCGCCACAGACTTGCACTGACTTCTAATACCTTTTTCTATTATCATCCCCAGCCGTGAACTGCTGGGCTATTTGTCGTGATAAACCCTAATAACCTACGCCTTTAGGCGTAGGTAAATAACTACCAAAATAATAATTACCTTGCCAAAAAAGACATTTAATTATCAAAATGTAAAAATCTAAAAGGAGAACTATATGAAAAACTTATTTATCATTATTTTACTTTTTATCTCATTGTGCCTGACGGCGCAGAATGTACCGCAGACAATTGACTACCAGGGCAGGCTTGCAGATAGTGACGGCAACTATCTGAATAGTGTAGTCACAGTTGATTTTTTAATTTATGATGCAGAAACGGACGGAACTGTACTTTGGAGTGAAACACAAGATGTAAGCTGTGCAAATGGTATTTTTCATGTACAGCTTGGCTCAGATGTTTCTTTCCCAACCGATCTTTTTGATAATGCAGATCGCTGGCTGGAACTTGTTGTAACTGGAGAAACACTTTCACCTCGCACAACTATTGCCAGTGTTCCCTATGCCGTTAAAGCAGAAACAGCTTATACATTACAGAATATGGGTTCCGGTTCAGGCTTAGATGCTGACCTGCTGGATGGCATGAATTCAACTGCCTTTGGTGATATTACTGCCGTAAATCCTGGCACAGGTCTAACTGGTGGCGGTGATACCGGTGAAGTAACATTAGATGTTGACTTCTTGGGGAGTGGTACCGCTACCACTGTCTCTCGCAGCGATCATAATCACGATACAATCTATTACACCCAGTCACAAGTTAATGCGTTGCTGACAGCAATGGACACACGCATTGCAACTCTGGAAGCCAAACTGGCTTCGGTTACTGCTACGACCACAGATGTGTATTTCACAGACGTTAATGTGCACGTTCGCAACGGTAGTGGTAACACAAACGGGACTGTCAATGGTCGCGGAAATCTCATCGTAGGTTACAATGAACCTCGTACGTCTGGCAGTGATAAATCCGGTTCGCACAACCTCGTTATTGGTGTAGGGCATAATTACATAAGCTACGGTGGTTTTGTTGCAGGTTATCAGAATAATCTTGAAGGACACTATGCTACTGTTAGCGGTGGATGGAATAATGATGCTTCAGGGCTCTATTCGAGTGTTAGCGGTGGATGTGATAATGAAGCTTCAGGGTACTCTTCGAGTGTTAGCGGTGGAAGGATGAATACAGCTTCAGAGTACCATTCGAGTGTTAGCGGTGGAGGGATGAATACAGCTTCAGCGCTCTATTCGAGTGTTAGCGGCGGATGGATGAATACAGCTTCAGGGGACTTTTCGAGTGTTAGCGGTGGACAGGAAAGGGCTGCTCCCGGAATTTATGACTGGGCAGCCGGTTCGTTATGGGAAGATGAATAATCTATGCTGGTGTCAATTGTGCAGTAAGGGTCATTTCTCTCAACTACTATTTTATAGTAGGTTATTCGGGCTTTTTAAAAATAATGGAGGACAATCCGCCTACTCCGGCAACTGCTGGATACGGTGGACAGCCCACCTACGTTAAAACTACGGTGGACAAGGAGGAAATATGAAAAACTTATTTATCATCATTTTACTTTTTATCTCAATATGCCTGACGGCGCAGAATGTACCGCAGACAATTGACTACCAGGGCAGGCTTGCAGATAGTGACGGCAACTATCTGAATAGTGTAGTCACAGTTGATTTTATAATTTATGATTCCGAAACGGGTGGAACTTCGCTTTGGAGTGAAACACAAGATGTAAGCTGTGCAAATGGTGTTTTCCATGTGTTACTCGGCTCAATAGTTTCTTTACCAACTGATCTTTTTGATAACGCAGATTGCTGGCTGGAACTTGTTGTAAGTGGAGAGACACTTTCACCTCGAACAGCTATTGCCAGTGTTCCCTATTCTCTAAGAGCAGAAGATGCTCATTCATTAAATGGGTTAAACTCAACGGACTTTATGCCGGCGACTACAGATAATTGGGTAGACACAACTGGTGATACAATGACGGGTGAGCTTATAGTACAAAACAATGTTGGTATCGGTACAACTAATCCAACAGCCAAACTTGATGTAAGTGGGGATGTGAATATTTCCGGAAAGATAATTTCTTCAGGTTCGAATCAATTTGGCACGGTCTTTTTTGCTGAAAGTACATTGCCGCATACAGGACCACATGAATCCATTCTGATGCTGAATAATACTTCCGACGATCCTACTTCCGAAGCTAACATAATGTTTGCTGCAGGATCTCCTGCACATAGCAGAGCTAACATTTCCGCAACACATGATATTGGTGCCGGAATAGTTAATGGAAATTTGAATTTAGAAGTTCGAAACGGTAACTCAACTTATATCAAAGCAATAACTATCCGTTCAAGTGGAAATGTTGGAATTGGAACAGATACACCAACAAGTGAATTAACAGTAGCAGGAACTATTGAATCTACTTCAGGTGGAGTTAAATTTCCTGATGGAACAACACAAATAACAGCTGCAACCGGTAGCACTACTTATTCTGTAGGCGATTTTGCCCAAGGCGGTATTGTGTTTTGGTTAGATGAAACAGGACAACACGGCTTGGCATGTGCTAAACAAGACCAAAGTTTTGGAATTCGATGGTACGCTGGTACTTATGGAAACACACAGGCTAAAGGTGATGGT
>JAUVKM010000120.1 GCA_030596265.1 Candidatus Cloacimonadota bacterium | reverse complement strand
GGTATCACAATGTTCAATGCTCAGGCAACGAACTCTAACCGTCAGGCAATTATGGGTGACATGAACAATCTGGCATCTTCAGCTCTTGCATTCTACAAAACACCATCTACACATGGTGGTGGTGGAAACTCATGGGGACTTCTTGCTAATCTTGGAAGCTGGCTTGGTTATGATTACGTGGGTGGTGTTTGTACAACTGGTAATGGTACTTATACGATTTCAACTTCCGCTGACGTCCTTACAATTGTTGGACTTGGAACAGAACTGGGTAATGATGGTACTAGTAATGTTAGTGGTCAACTTCTTGTTACTGGTGCAACAAGTGGTATTGTGGCATCTGTGCTTAACTAAAATTTTATTAACGAATCAAGTAAAAATGATGTAATATGGGAAGATCAGTCTTCCCATATTACTGTATTTTCAAATGTTTTTTATTTAAGGATAATAAATGCAATACGAATTTAGATATCAAGGTATAACCGTTCAAGGTAAAGGTGTTCAAGGCATTGTTATATCTTCAAATAAGAGAAAGGCAAAACAGATAATTGATGATTTTGCCAAAAAGCATAAGATTAAAATCAACTCTATTCTTAAACGAAGCCTATTTTTATATAACATAAAATTACCTAACGGCAAAAAAGTTAAAGGAAGACAATACGCCTATAAAAAGGGTGAAGTAAGCCGCGCGCTGGCTAATATGGGTCATCATAATGCCAAGATAGAAAAAGCTCTTATCGACATAAAAATGAAGCCACCCTTTTCCAGCATACTAATGTTTGTAAATTTGAGTTCCTTTCTTTTAAAAGAAAAAATGAGTTATGATAAGATTTTGCGTATGCTCGCAGATGAAGAAACAAACTTAACTTTAAAAGAATCTTTAAAGAAAATTGAAAGTGATTTAAAAAAAGGAAAGGAAGGAACTGAGGTTTTCGCAAGACATCAGGATGTGTTTGGAAAATTCCCTGCTTATATGCTGGGTTTAGCTACAAAATCTGGTAATATGGCAGAAGTTTATGATGCGACAGCTAAATTTATGGAACGTGAAATGGAATACAAGAAAAGCTTGCGGCAAGCTATGCTGATGCCGGCTTTTACTGTATTAGCAATGTTTGGGGCTGTATTATATTATGTTATTAAAGTATTTCCGGACACCGCTAAAATGTTCCTTAGATTTGGTATTGACCTTCCACCTATGACTGCTGCAACACTTGACATAAGTGATTATCTAGCTGTAAACTGGTGGTGGATTGTTTTAATAGTGGTTGTCCCTATAATTGCTGCTGCACTTTGGTGGCGAACAACCGAAGGAATGATCTGGCGTGATAGAAATATGATAAAATTACCGATTATTGGGCATCTTATCCATAAATCTAGTATTGAAATTTTCTTCAGAGTGTTTTCAGCAATCTATGCAGGAGCAGAAAATAATATTGAAACTCTTACAGCTTCAGCTGAAGCTTGTAGAAATAAATATATGGAAAAAGGTGTAAAAGAAATCGCAATCCCCTTAATGCTGAAAGAAGGAATGTCACTTATACCAGCATTAGAAAAAGCTGATGTTTTCAATCAGAGTACATTAAGCCGTTTGAAAACCGGTACCGAATCAGGTAATATTCTTCAATCTGCACAACAAATAGCTACTTTCTATGAAAAAGAGACGACTTATAAAATGGAAACTATAATTCAATCTATTCAAGTATTTATTGGCATGTTCATTGCAATAGTTATTACACTTCTTACCGTAGTTTCATCTGAAGTTGCAATGATCTCACCTAATACACCAGGTATGTAATCAAGGAGATATTTTGATCAGGAAATCCAGATTTGGTCAGTTATTACTCAAAAAAGAAATAATTGATCAAAAAACTATGGAGAAGGCACTAATCATTCAAGCTGATGAGGATCCTTCAAGTCCTAGAGCATTAGGCGAAATACTGGTCGATGACTTTAAAATAAACCATCATGCAATTTATGGTTTGCTTGCAGAACTTTATGCTTTCCGCTCTATTGAAATTAACATAAATGAACTGGATAGTAATCAAGTAAAACATACAAAGGAAATTCTTTTAAAGTTTCCAGAAGAATTTAAAAAAGAATTAATTTACAAAAGGATTCTTCCATATCAAGTAACTTATGGAAGACGCAATACACTAATAATTCTGGCAGCTGACCCAACAGATAAAATTACTGAGCGAATTCCTGTGTATTCCGAATATAAAAAATATGAAGTTGTATATTGTAAATTAGAAACATTAGAAGAATTAATAGAACTTATAGCCCCGCAGAAAAACGAATTTTTAGATTTGCTTCAAGAAGCTGAAGAACAAATAGAAGAAATGGATGAATCAAAATCTAAGGCAGATGTTGATGAATATGCACTTGATGAAGAGATTAATAAAAGTCTTCTTGTAAGCCTATTTGAAGGTTCGCTCATAGAAGCTGTGCGAAAAGGTGCCAGTGATATTCACATAATTCCATTCCGTAGATCATCTGTTGATTTTTATTTTAGAATTGATGGAAAACTTATCCATTGGCACAGACAGGAAAGAACATCACCAGAAGCAATATCGGCAGTTGTAAAAGATAGAGCTGTTGGTGTAGACCGTTTTGAAAGAGATACTGCCCAAGATGGATTCATGCAAAGAGTTATTGACGACCATCTTATCCGTTTCAGAGTTTCAATTATTCCAATTACATCTTCTGAATATGAGAGAAGATTTGAAAGCATCGTTATCAGAACAATCGACGATAGGAATGTTATCACAAATCTGAGAAAACTTGGTTTTCAAACTAAAGCCGAAAATGACTTCCTTAAATCTATCAGTAAGTCCAAAGGTATCATCCTAGTAACAGGACCTACAGGTAGTGGTAAATCCACAACTTTAATGGCAGCACTCTATTATATAATTAATCCTACTATTAATGTTCTTACTGTCGAAGATCCGGTTGAGTACCATATCAAGGGTGCAAGACAATTAAAGATCGGAAGTAGGTTTACATTTGATTCTGCCATCCGTTCTATACTTCGTCACGACCCTGATGTTGTTATGGTCGGGGAGATACGTGATAAAATCACGGCTGAAATTGCAATCAAACTGGCAAATACGGGACACCTTACATTTTCTACATTGCATACAAATGATGCGCCAAGTGCTATTTCACGTATGTACAAAATGGGAGTAGAGACATTTCTACTTGCCTACGCAATAAATATTATTATTGCACAACGCCTGATAAGAAAACTATGCTCTAATTGTAAAAAACCAATTTCCAAAGAAAGATGGCCGGCAGCTCTTGAAATGGGAATTATCGAAGAAGAGCTTACATCCGGTAAAATATTCGAAGCTGGAGATGGATGTAAAAAATGTAATGGTGGATATAAAGGTAGAACCAATATTTGCGAAGCATTATATTTTACATCTGAGGTAAGAAAAGCTATTGTTGAATCGGGTGAAGAAATAGATGAAGATGAGATTCGTAAAATTGCCGAAGAGCAGGGAATGCTCTCCTTGATGGATTCAGGATTAGATAGAATTAGGACAGGAATGACTTCTGTTGCTGAAATAACTTATGCAACATCGGAGGATTAGATCATGAATATTCAAATGTTATTAGTATTATTAGCTTTAGCACTTTTCTCAACAATGCTTTTGAACACTTATAATATTGTGCTTGATCAATCTGGTTTGGTTTACGATAATATACTTTACCTGCAGGGACAAAAAATCGCAGACAGGTATTTTCAGAGAATCGAATCAGAATTATTGGGAGATCCTCCTATTTTTAGTTTTACAGCAATAAATACACTCTATTTAGATCTAAGTGAGACTGTAACAGTAAACAATGTAATATTTAACATTCAAATTAATTCAGCTTATTGTGACAGTCTGGGAAATACGCCATATGCTGATACTTTATTCCAAAAAGTAGATATACAGATGAATTGCTTGTCTACTTCGTTGGATACATTATATATTGGGACATTGGCTTCTCCATTTAGTAAAGTTTTTTTCTCTAGAGGGTTTTGATTATGTCAAGTTTATTAGATGTTTTAGGTGCAACAGTTGTGGGAAGCATGGTTCTTCTGATGATATTCACTTCACTTTTCAACATGCAGGCGATAAGTTACAATACTCAGCTCCAGATTGGTTTAACCAAGATGTCTGAAGATTTGATTACGGGACGAAAAACAGGAAACATAGACCAGCCAGGTATAGAAAGTATCTTATCCAAAGTCGGTGCAGGAGTTTCAACATCAACTGATCCGATCATTGAAGCCACCTCTATAAGTTTTAAATTTCTTGGGCAAATAAACCCGACTTCCAGTGTTAGTACTTTTTATTTTGTGCAAGAAAGCGGAACTAGCGAGGGTTTCCCTTTATACGTCTATCAAAACGATATGTCCAACCCGATCATTGGTCCTTTCTGGATGGCAGACACGTTGGAAATTACATATATTGATATGAATAATAATGTAGTTAACACTCCAGATTCACATCATGGTCTGATTCGTGCTATTGAGGTCAATCTTACCTTTTTCTATGATACTTACCAAGCTGATATAGATAAAAGATTAGTCAGACATAATATCGTATTTTGGAAATATTTCAAGAATTTATACTTGTAATAAAATTATTGAGAGGGGATTATTATGGGAAAATTATTGATTCTAATTGTCTTAATGCTCACGGCTGTTTTTGCAGCTATTACGGTTTCGCTTCAAGATAGTAGTGCTGACATTCCTGAGTTGTTGTCTTCTAATATGTCTGAGATTAAAGCTAAATCTCTAAGCAACGAAGCTCTTATGTTCAGTATTAAGAAATTAAACGAGGGTAGTCTATCAGTTGACTCATCTGGATTAAGCCAAGCATTTTCGGGATTTAACGTTCTGGATGGAACAATAGACAGTATTAAATATGTAATGGCGGGCACTGGTGATACTCTGCAAATAACTTCATATGTAACTGCTAATGTTAATGGTGAACTTACACAATATAAAGGCTTTGCTAATATTCTGTATTCTTCTGGAAATTTTAACAACGCCATAACATGTTCAGAAATACTCAGCGTTACAGGACATTCAACAGTAATTGGAAACATTGAGAATGAAGTTGATCTGGATTTTGAAACTGTTTTCGGTATGACAATGGCACAGATGAGAGCAATAGCAGATAATGATTACACGAATCCACCAAATAATGTAGATCCCGTGAACGGTATTACTTACATTGAAACTACAGGTAATAATAAAGCACACTTCACTAATCATCATTGGAGTGGCAGCGGTATCTTGATAGTTGATGGAGAATTTCAAATGACAGGTGGAACCTTTGATGGTATCATCTGGGTAGAAGGTGGGAGATTCATGATATCTGGTAATGGACTTGTACGAGGAACAATCTTTGTCAACAGTGATCCTGACGAACAAACCAAAGTTACTGGAAATTGTGATATTCATTATGATGAAACTATTGTACAAACATTATTGAGTACATATAATATAATTTCCGGTCCTACAATCACAATTATAAATTGGAGTAATTAAATCGTAAAAAATCATATTTATATGGAGGTAGTTTATGGGTAAGTTATTGATAGTAGCATTATTAGTAATTGGTTCAATCTTTGTACTAATTATTCTTTCGGTTCAAGATAAAGCTGAGGAAGTTCCTGAGCTTTTATCCAGTAATCTGGCAGAAATACAAGCCAAAGCATTATGTCGTGAAGCCTTGGTATATGGGATGAATAGTGTCGGCAACGGATCCGTCATATTATCTCAGGAAGTTACTTGTCAAACGTTCACAAATTTCGAAGTTTTAGATAGCACAATTGACAGCATTCAATATATATCAAATGCAACGAATGATACTATTGAAATCAATTCATATGCATCTTATCAAACAGATGGAGATACGTTTCAACATGAAAGTAGTGCTTTAATATGTTGGGTTCCTACACATGCTCAAGGAGCTATGTACTCAAATGGAAATATTGAGGTTGGTGGTAGCGCAGATATTACTGGTGATCTCATTGAAAATTGCAGACCTCCATTAGATTTTGAAGAACTATTTGGAATAACAAAAGTACAAATGGAAGCTATTGCCGATACTCATTTGGTAAACCCTCCAAATAATCCTGCAGGCGTAGAAGATATAACCTGGGTTTCATTTGATGACCCTGACGGAGAGTTGATGGTAACACAAGCAGGTTGGGAAGGAAGTGGGATACTTGTTGTCGATGGTGATGCCCATTTTGCCGGAGGTTCATTCGAAGGAGTAATGTGGATTACCGGAACACTATTCATTAATGGGAATAATGGTTTTGATGGTGCAATTTATGTTGAGGGGGGAATTGAGAATCAGGACTATGAAGATGTAGCAGTACTCGGTAACTGTCAAATTGCTTACGACTATAACGCAATACTTGCTGCATTTGCCGATGCATCTTTTGTGTTAGATTATGAAATTAAGATTCTTAGCCTATTTGAGGATAATTTAACCATTTTGGTGTGGTTATGACCGAAAATGACTTTTTCAATCATGAGATAGAAACCTATAAATGGTGGTCGAAAGTACGCTGGTATATTGTTCTCATTCTATTTGCCATTGGGATATTGCGTGTAACTCAAATTAATCAAACTTTTCCGATTGTAAT
>JAUVKM010000248.1 GCA_030596265.1 Candidatus Cloacimonadota bacterium | reverse complement strand
TTGGGGGATAGAAATTATATGATTGAGCTGCACCTGCAAAATGTGGATAGAATAGATTCTCAGCATCTTTTGATCCTACAACTTCCTGGATTATAACAGCCATTTTTTCTTCTTCGATCTTAAAGTTAATACTTTCTATATATTTTCTGGCACTTCCTAAAAACGGTGAGGCTAATACAAGCTTAACAGCATCACAAAGTTGTTCTAAGCGGATTTCATCATCTGGATTATTATTTGGAAGCATATAAGTTTTGTATATTCCGGCAAAAGGTTGAGATTGAGAATCTTCCAATAACCCTGAAGACCTGATCGCCAAAGGTTCTTTCACATTTTGGATTAGCGTTTTAAGCTTTGAAACTAAATCATCAGTCAACTTTCCATTAAGAAAAATCTCATTAATTTCTTCATCACTTTTTTTTCTGAATTTACTTGAAATAACTTTGTTTGTTTCGATAAATGAATCAAACTCATTCGTACAAATAATTGCAGTTTTAGGTATCTTAACATTAATATTTTCAAATTCTTTACCCAGATCCATAGTTACAAGAAGAGCATTCAGAAAGGCTAATCCCCTTCCCTTTCCACCCATTGATCCATCGGCAAGTTGGATTATCTTATCTTCCTCTGTAAAGACTGCCGGATTAAACTTTATTACTTTTCCACGATTTTGTTGCTGTCTTACATTCCGTATAGTTGTTAATAAATACTGCCTGATCTCTTCGGTAGAGTTGAAATCCGCAACACTAGTATCTTTAAGCCTTTTTGCAATCCTTATTTCACTGTGAGCCATCAACCAAGAGGAAAATTGATTTTTCTCAATATGATATAAAATTGATTCTTCAGGAATTTTCTCTAATGTTTTTTCTAAATGATATAATGTTCTTGCTCTTGTTAACTCTTCACCCATTGCATCCCGAAAAATAAATTCTCCAAATCCCAAATTGATTTTGATAAATTCTTTAAGA
The DNA here is from genome assembly GCA_030596265.1 of Candidatus Cloacimonadota bacterium. Next base: position 2,692 of record JAUVKM010000248.1, on the reverse strand, counting down.
TCATGATATAGAGAATTTGAATATTTATATAGAAATTCTGCTTTTATCTCCTTTGCAAGATGCATATTATTCTCATCCGCAGATTGCAACATCATTGGCATTGATGGGTTCTCTTTCCTGATAAGTTGCATCAGTTTTATTCCGCCTTCAATGTCAAAAATACCATTAACTTTTAAATTTGCATTGCTTATTACACTAAGAATATTTTTTTTATACTTATTGTATATGGAAATTGCATCTTCATAATTGTGCGCCATCAATATCTTTGGTCGTGCCCGCATTTTTAATCTTTTATTAATTACTTCAACTTCAGAATTGATCAATTCCTGCGTTAATTGCATTCCTATGGAATACATAAGAGGAAGAAAGTTTGAATAATATTCAATTGAACTTTCTATAAGAAGAATTATCCGAACATCACCAATTTTTGTATCGTTCTCAACATTCAAAAAATCTTCCATCAATTTGATCATTGCAACAAATAATTTTGAATCTCCATTCCAAATAAAGACTTCATTGAATGGTAATAATATTTCAGGTCTTTGTTCAATGAATTCAATATATGATTTTTTGTTCAGCAAAAGAAGTATCGGTAAATTCTTATTATGCTCTTTGATCTTATTGCACAGTTTGCCCGAGGTTTCAGTTCCAACTCGCATCATGATGATAACAGCATCAAATTTTTTCTTTTCCAAAATAAAAGCGATATCATCAGTAAATGAAATTGTGGTTATACGCGGAGCCATCATCAAATTCAGCTGTTTATATTCACCAAGTATCTGCTCTGAAAGCCTGCTGTCCTGCTCTAAAACATAAGCATCAAAAATACTTGATATCAGCAAAATTTCTTTTATCTCATTCTGCATCAAATGATGAAAGATATCTTCACCAAATTTGAATTTATTGTAATATTTATTTAGATCTTCTAATTTCACGTATGCTCCACTTGAAGTTAATTTTTATAAATAAAGGAAATCCCATTCCTTCCATCCATTTTTATCACAGTCGGATCATCTGTTTGAATATGAATAAAATGTTTCGTTTTCTCTTCAAGCGGTTGTTTTTTTAACCATTTCCAATCAATAAAATCAGTTTTAGAATTATATGGAACGGTGAAGTATCCAGTATTCATCGAGATAAGGTTATGAAAGAAATGTGTTCCCTGTGAAGCATCTACAATAAAATCTTTCATCCCTGTTTCAACGATTATCTTAGCCTTATTGATCTCGTGCCACTGCACCGGAATCCCTAAGAATCTGTCTCGTGATCCCCATCTTCCGGGACCAATTAGAATGTACTGCCGGTTCAAGTCTTTCATTTTCTTATTAAGATAAGCAATTTCTTGCTGCATTTCAATTGTTCTCAATCTATCAAATTTATCTGGATCAATAAATATAATATCATTAATATTGGAGATCACTCCATTTCCCATTCCGCTCGATGTATATAGAAACAATTGTTTCATATCAAGGTTATCTGAGTCGATATAGATTTCATCTGTATTTATTGTTAACGGTCTGATCTGTAAAACATAGAAGGTGGGTTTAATACCATTTGCTATATCTTTATTAAGATTCACAGCAAACTCGATCTCAATAGGAACTCCCATTGCATTCTCTCCAATTTCAAGAATATCTTCACATATCTTAGCAAGTGGGAAATAATTGTTTTTTATAATGTCTGCAAATGTTACGATCTTTGGACCTTTAGCATCAACACCATCAACTAATCTGCTATTTTCAATATCCCAGGTTGAAATAAGATGATCTAATGCATTATGTTTTACTATCTTCCTAATTTTTAATTTTGCTATTGCTCCCTTTTCATAATCTGTTACACAAAATTCCTGATTTGTTACATCAATTGCATAGAGTTCCCTTTGTGATTCACCTAATAGCTCATCTTGTGATAAAAGTTCCATCTTAGGATATTTTGGAGAAAAACGGAATGTCCTGTCCCCTTCAACTATCGCTTTTCCTAAACCGGCTGCAAGGGATACAATTCCATCACTGTTCTTTAAGTATGAAGTAGGATAAAAATTGTATGATTGCCCTACACCGGAGAAATGCGGATAGTAGTAACCATCGAATTGATCACCAACACATTCCTGAATTATCACAGCCATTTTTTCTTCTTCAAGTTTATAATTAATGCTTTCCAGATAATTTCGTGCAGTTTTTAAAAACACAGAAGCAAAGACTAACTTAATGGCATTTTTTATTTGTGTTAACCGGATATTTACATCTTTATTATTATTTGGAAGCATGAATGTTTCGTAAATACCGGCAAAAGGTTGTGATTGTGAATCCTCTAAAAGCCCGGATGAACGAACAGCAATTGGATAATCTACTTTCTCTATAAATTCACTAAGAATTTCATTCAACTCAGAAGATAGTTTTCCCTGAATAAAAAACTTATTAATCTCCAAATCATTTTTCCCAATCAATCTTGAATCTATTTTATTCCTTTCAATGAATTGATCGAATTCACTGGTTCCAATAATAAAAGTTTTGGGGATTTTTATACTAACATCTTCAAACTTACGCTTAATATCCATCGAGACAAACAAAGAATTCAGAAATGCCAGCCCACGTCCTTTACCACCAAGAGAACCTTCAGCAATCCTAATGATTCCCTCTTCAACATCTAAGGAATTTTTTTCAAATTGAATGATCTTTCCACGAGTTCTTAA
>JAUVKM010000021.1 GCA_030596265.1 Candidatus Cloacimonadota bacterium | reverse complement strand
GAAATATTGAATCTGCAGAAGAAAAAATGAACAATTTGAAGAAAGGGAAATAGTTTAAGGTATGAGTAAAATTCATATTAAAGTTATTCAGCCAACTCAGATCAGGATCGACAAAGAATATGATCATGTGATAGTTCCTGGCGTAGATGGTGATTTTGGAATATCTTTTGATCACACACCATTCATTACTAAGATCAGAACCGGCGTTCTTCAACTTTTTCAAAATGAGAATTGTGAAGAATATACGATCCATGATGGGTTTGTTACAGTGGAAAATAATGTTATTAAAATTGTATGTGATACTATTGAAAGGAAAGATGAAATAGATATTGCACGTGCTAAAGCATCAAAAGAACGTGCAGAGAAACGTCTTAAAAGTTCTAAAGAGAACATAAATTTCAGGCGTGCAGAAGCCTCATTAAAAAAAGCTCTGGTCCGGTTGGAATTAAATTCAAAATAAATAAAAAAAGGGTGGCTAAAGCCACCCTTTTTTTAATAAAGGTGTTAGGATGAAAAAATGAAAACCAGATACTTCTTGTTATTTTTACTTGTAATAATAATTTCATGCACAGAGAAAAAAGATAATAAAATTCAGAATGTGATAGAATCGAAAATTATTAAAGCAGATACATTGGAAAACAAAGTTCAACCAGAAAAACAAAAAATTATAAAAAAACAACTTATACGAAATATCGCAAAAAAGATAAAATATAAAAAATTTACAAAAGGTATATATTTGACTGCATATACTATTAACACACCTAAATATTATACAATACTAGATAGTGCTGAAGCTGCCGGAATAAACACCTTAATTTTTGATCTTAAAAATATGAATGGGCACGTTTTCTTTAGAATGCGGCAAATAGGCTTTCTGGCGAGCGAAAACATTAAACCGATTGTTGACATTAATAAGGTTGTTAAAGCCGCCCATAAGCGAGATATGAGAGCCATTGCCAGGGTGGTAATGTTCCATGATCAGCTGACTGCACAACGAGATTCGACATTAAGACCAGAAAGTGTAAATGGTGGAGTCTGGAAAGAAAGTAAAAGAAAAAAAGCTTCGTGGTTAGATTCATCAAACATTCAAGTTCAAAATACACTTTTGGATATTATTGAGGAAATTGCAAAAAAAGGTGTAGATGAAATTCAAATGGATTATATCCGATTTCCAACACAGGGAAAAATTTCAGAAGCTGTTTTTGCATTTCAAAAAGAAGATTCACTAAAAGCTAAAAGTGACTCGACATATATATTTAGACAAAAATCTGACATCATTATGGATTTCGTTTCAAGAGCAAAAAGAATATGTGAAAAATATGATGTTACATTAACTGCGGATGTATTTGCTATCGTATCATGGCAAAGAGCTGCCGATATTAATGCTACCGGACAAGATATAGACAAAATGACTAAACATCTTGATGCAATCCACCCAATGATCTATTCATCGCATTTTGCTAAAGATTTTGGATTCAGAGAAAACCTACACAACGAACCCTATTTTATCGTCTATAAGGGGAGTGTCTTATCGAAGAAACATGCTGATAGTAATTGCAGGATAATCCCATATATTCAATCAAATTCATGGAAAGTTAATTATGGATACGGTTACATAACCGGACAGATACAAGCAGTTATCGATTCTAAATCCGATGGATACATACTTTGGAATGCTTCAAATAAATATTATAAAACCCTAAGATGGATAAGAGAGTTTGATAATCTAGACTAATGTTTCACGTGAAACTATAGGTTTATTTTAACACGTTTTTTGTTAAAACAGCAACAATCTCTTCGTTGGATTTCGCATTACTCAATGTATTTAAGGTATCTTCGCTCATTAATAATTTTGAAATGTAAGAGATCGAGAAAAGGTGTTGAATGTCATCATGCAATAATAACATGAAAAAGAGATTCACGGGTTTATTATCAATAGCATCAAACTCAATGCCTTCAGCTGATCTTCCAAAAATTATGCTTGGTTTTTTTATCTTGGAAGGATGTAAATGCCTGGGATGTAATAAGGCTACACCTTTCCCAATTGCAGTAGATACTAATTCTTCTCTTGCAACAACTACTTGATAAAGCCATCGATGATCTCGAACAATTTTTAGATCTTTTGCTTTCTTTGACATCTCCCCAATTGCTTCATATTTGTTGTCTGCTGCAAAATCTAAATAGATGAATTTGGGTTTGAAATAATCAGAAAATTTACATACTGATCTTTTAAGTGCTAGATGTTCTACTTCCCTCTCGTTGAGATTTGCTAACCATTCATCTACATCTGCTTTCTCAATTTTATATGTGTTTCCTACTTTCTTTGCAGAAAATATCTTGCTTTTTGTCATCTCCTTGATGACTGAATCGGTAACCTTTAAGTACGCTGCTGCTTGTCGTAAAGTTAAATACTCTTTTGCCATAAATAATTCCTTAATATTTTATTTTTATTGAAACTCTTATCTTAATTATAAATATATCTGTCAAGTATTAGAGAGTATTTTCTTGACAGATATACAATGAGGAGATTGCTAAATTCATGAAATTTAAATTAATATTGTTTGTAAGTTTGCTTGTAACTAGTTGTAGCTATTCCGTCTATACTACTGGTTATCCGCATCTAAAAACGGTCATGATTCTGCCTATAGAAAACCAAACTAGCAATTATGATTTTAGAGATGCTGTTTTTAATTCTATTGTTGATAGTTATGAATCGGATGGACGCCTTAAGTTGGTTGGTATGTCTCCGGACTGTCAATTGGAATGCAGTATTTTGGATTATTCAAATAAGATCGTTGCCTATTCAGGATCCTCGATCGATGAATATGAGGTTAGGGTTTTATTTTCTGTAATATTTTCTGATCTTAAGAAAAATCAAATTCTCTGGCAAAACAATTCATTAATGCAATCTGAGCGATATTCTCTTTCTGATGAAAACAGTTTGTTTAAAAGCGAAGTTGAAGCACAGGAAGAGATAACGGATAAACTTTTTGATTCAATAATGAAGAATACTTTAGAAGAATGGTAAGAATTAATAAATATCTAGCGCAATGCAATTTGGGATCTCGAAGATCAGTTGAAAAGCTGATTTTAGATGGTAAAATACAAGTAAATGATAAAGTGGATATTAATCTTTCTTTACAAATTGACCCTAAAATTGATGTTATAACTTATGAAGGAAAGAAAATAATTCCTAAAAAAGAGAATATTTATTTGATGTTGAATAAGCCTAAGAAATATCTCGTAACAAAAAAAGATGATTTCGATAGAAGGATTATTTTCGATCTTCTACCCGATTTTGGGACTAATTTATTTTATATTGGAAGATTAGATTATATGTCTGAAGGACTTCTTCTTCTTACAAATGATGGTGATTTTGCAGAAAAAATAATTCACCCGAAGTACAAATTGCAAAAAATGTACAAAGTAAAGATCAAGGGCAAGATAACAGATGAGAATATTGAAAAACTTAGAAAGGGGATCGTACTAAATGGAAAGAAAACAAAACCCGCTATTGTCTTTGTGAATAGTGTAAAAAATAGCACAACAACATTAAAAATTACTATCTTTGAAGGAAGAAAAAGACAAATTCGTTATATGCTTAAAAGCGTAGGTTCAGAAGTGATGGAGTTAAAAAGATTACAAATTGGAAACGTAAAGTTAAACAAACTCCCTTTAGGAATGTGGCGGATGCTCAAACCTTCTGAGGTAATGTCGTTGCTTAATACAAGCAAAACAAATACAAAAAGGAAATAAAATGAAAATCGGTTTAATTGGTTTACAAAATTCAGGAAAAACAACTATCTTTAATACGCTTACCGGATTAGAAGCTGAAATCACATCCTATTCTTCTCAGAAAATTGAACCAAATCAAGGAATTGTACAGGTCGAAGATGAACGAGTTGAAAAGCTTGCAGAAATGTACAATCCCCAAAAAACTATTTTTGCAACCATTGAATATATTGATTTTGTTGGACTTACCGGAAACAAAAGTAATAAAGATTCATTCGGCAGTTCTGGAATGGGATTGGTTAAAACTACCGACGCTCTGGCATTGGTTGTTCGTAATTTTGATGACCCAACTTCGGGAAATGCGCCCAATCCCGTTATTGATGTAGATTCAATTGAATCTGATATGATTATCTCGGATTTGATAATTGCAGAAAAAAGACTTGAAAAAGTAGAATTAAGTAAAAAAAGAGGAATCAAAGACGCTTCATTGCAGATAGAAGAAAAGGCATTGTTAAAGATAATTGCGCATCTTGAAGATTCGAATACAATTCGTACACTAAACCTTGCCAGTGATGAAGAAAAGGCTGTCCGCGGATTTCAATTCATTACACAAAAGCCCTTGATGATAATTCTCAATTCAGATGAAGATAATTTTGGGAATAGTGATTCTGTAATAAATAGATTAAATACACTTTATAAAGTTATTGAATTTGCTGGAACTTTTGAAATGGAACTGAATAATTTAGATGAAGATGAAGCAATTGAGTTCATGCAGGATATGAACATTAGTGAATCTGGCAGGGATAGACTTACGAAATTTTCTTATGAACTTCTTGGTTATTGTAGTTTTTTCACAGTAGGTGAGGATGAAGTTCGAGCATGGACAATTACAAAAGGTGATGATGCGGTAGAAGCTGCCGGCAAGATTCATTCTGATCTAGCGCGAGGCTTTATCCGTGCAGAGTGCTTTTCCTACAACGACCTGATGCAATGTGGCAGCGAAAAAGCGGTAAGAGAAAAAGGATTATTCCGACTTGAAGGGAAAAAATATATTGTCCAGGATGGAGATATTATAAATATTAGGTTTAGTGTATAGAAAGAATTCTTCAAATCAGCAATATTATCAAATGATGATCTAAATGAGGTAAAAATGGATAAGTTAGAAAAGAAGAAATTTATTCAAATATTTTTTGGAATTATAATATTACTTTTCTCAGTATTGTTTCTTGTAGCGATAACAGAACCACTCATGCAAATAGTATTAGATTACCAGATTTTACAAAAAGCTAATATGAATATTTTCAAATTTATTAAATTAGATTTCCCTGCAGTATCAAATCCAATAGGACCATTTGGCGCATTCTTTGGCTTTTGGTTTGCTACTATTTTCGGAAAATTCTTTAGCATCTCCCTACTTATTGGAGGCTTATTTTTAGGTTTCTTTATGATCTTCCTTAAGAAAGAAAGGCATCCATATTCGCGAGTAGTTAGTTTTATTATATTCGCATTCTTTGCAAATATCGGTTCATTTGTAATAAATCCAAATAACCTAGATGCTGCGGGAATAACTCCTTGGAAATTCTATAGCTTTCTAGAAAACATTTTTGATCGTACAGGAACTGGCATTATCTCTGCAGCTGTAGTATTGATCTCGCTTATCTTCATTTTTGATCTTGAGAATATTCAGAAATTCTTTGTATTTGTTGCGATCAAGATAGGAAATGGGATCAAAGCATTATTCTCCATTACATTCTCTAAAAGATCGAAAAAAATAATGAAACCTAAGAAAACTAAAAAGAAAAAGACACCAAAGATCACTGACCATATATCTAGAAAAAAGAAACAAGAAGAATTTAAGAAACCAATTATCCCTCCTCAAAAGATGACTCAGAACAAAAATGAAATTAGTGATACACTTAAAGAATACGCTGTACCAGATACTGTTCGCTTTCTCTCAAGTGTGCAGCCCTCTAAAGAAGATAGGGAAGAAATTCAAAGAAATATTAATAGTATCAGCGGAATACTCATTGATAAACTTGCTGAATTTGGTGTTAATGCAGAAGTTAAAAATGTAAATATTGGACCTATTATCACTCAATATGAAATTGAACCTGCACCGGGTGTTAAAGTTAATAAATTCCATGCACTTGCAGATGACCTGGCGCTTGCTATCAAAGCTAAAAGTATTCGTATTCAAGCCCCAATCCCAGGCCGCGGACTGGTTGGCATTGAAATTCCAAACAACATCAGAGATACGATATATTTAAAAGATATTCTTGAATCTGATGAAATGAGGTCATTTAAGGGAAATATAGCCTTAGGCCTTGGAAAGGATATTGCCGGGCATCCGGTGATTGCAGACCTTGCTGCAATGCCACACTTGCTTATTGCCGGAGCAACCGGAACAGGTAAAAGTGTGTGCATAAATACGATTATAAATAGTATCATATTCCGCATGAAGCCGGAAGATATCCGCTTTATCATGATCGATCCCAAAAGGATTGAGCTCTCTATTTATGAGGGAATTCCACACTTGATCCAAAATGTGGTGACTGATAACGATGATGCGCTAAAAGTTTTACAGTGGTGTGTTTACGAAATGGAAAAACGCTATGAACTTCTACAGAAACATAAAGTTAAAAATATTGCTTCATATAATGAACAAGTGAAAGAATTACTAAAAAAGAGTAAGAAAAACGAAGAATCAGAGACCGAGGATAAACCAATCCCTTATATTGTTATTGTTGTGGATGAGCTTGCAGATTTGATCATGACAATAGGTAAAGATATAGAAAGACTTATAACAAGACTTGCTCAAATGGCAAGAGCAATTGGAATTCATCTGATCCTCGCTACACAGCGTCCTTCAACCCAGGTCCTCACAGGAATTATTAAAGCGAATATTCCATCCCGAATTGCGTTTAAGGTTCCAACCAAAATTGATTCCAGAGTTATTCTTGATAGCAATGGTGCTGATAAATTGTTGGGGAATGGTGATAGTCTTTACAGTTCTACAGGTGTTGGTGGAATGCAGAGGATCCATGGGGCATATATCGAACCATCAGAAATTCTCGATATTACAAAATATCTTCTTACCCAACCTAAACCTGAACAACAAATTAAGATAATTAATGATGAAGATGTTTTCCAGGGAAGTTTTGATTATGATGATGAACTTTTTCCGGAAGCAGCTGTAGCAATCGTTTCTGCGGGATCTGCATCGGTATCCATGCTGCAAAGACATTTCAAGATAGGTTATGCTCGTGCTGGAAGACTTATAGATATGATGGAGCAAGCCGGTATTGTGGGTCCGCATGTGGGAAGTAAATCCAGAGATGTCTTGGCATCTGAGGAGGATATGAAAATATATGGCTACTTATCTGAATAAAATATTACTTTTCATCCTGCTTCCAATCTTGTTAATTGCATCTGAGGAATCCTTAGATACAATATATGAAGATGTGCTCATAACTTACTCAACCATAAATACTTACGAGACTTTTTTTGTTCAAGATAATTACTGGGAAGAAATTGATGTTTATAAAAGTTCGGAAGGGAAATTATATTATGATAAAGAAAACCTTCTTATGGATTATTCCGAACCGATTGGGCAAAAACTTCTAATTAATGAAAATAATATGACGATGTACGATCCGGTTTCAGGACAAGCAATTATTTCCGATAAGATCGAAATAGAATTAAGACCCGATAAGCTTATCTCTCATTATTGGGATATGTCAGAAAAGGAGCTTATTGACCAATTTAATAGTACGATCAGAATTAAGTTGCTGACACCGGAAGAAGAAAAAATAATAATTACAATCTCAAATAATGTCGTCACAGAATTTAATATTATTGATAAAAATGGAAATTTTGTTATCTACAAATTCTCTGATATTCAGATCAATAAAGCATTGCCCGACAAAATTTTTGAATTGATTTTACCTGAAGGCACAAATATTATCGACACACGAAGTAATAAATAAACTAAAATACAAAAATAAAGATTATATTATTCTTTGGAGGATATTATGATTGCGCTAATTATGGCAGGTGGTATTGGAACCCGTTTCTGGCCACTAAGCAGAAAAACTAATCCGAAACAATTCCTAAACATCATTTCAGAAGATTCAATGCTCCAGATGACGGTTAAACGCCTTCATGCTAAAATTAAAATTGAAGATATTTACATTGTAACAGCAAGTTCTCAGGTTGAGCTTACCAGAAAACATTTGCCCTGTCTTCCACAGGAAAATATAATCATTGAACCTTTTGGTATGAACACTGCACCATGTATTGCTCTCAGTGCTCAATATCTTGCCCGTAAGTACAGTAAAACTGTAAAGATGATTGTATTGCCAGCTGACCATTTAATCGCGCTCAACGATGGTTTTTTGGCTTCTCTTGAAATTGGAGAAGATGCTGCTGATAAGAATAATTTGGTTACGTTTGGAATTAAACCGGATTATCCAGCTACCGGTTATGGCTACATTGAAGCAGGAAAAAAAATAGAGCAAAAAATGTTCTACGTGAAACAATTTAAGGAAAAACCGGATCTGGCGACAGCTAAACAATTCTTAAGTTCGGGTAATTTCTTTTGGAACAGCGGTATGTTCATGTGGAAGATCGAAACTATTTTAAATGCCTACAAAGAATATCTTCCAAAAGTTGCTCAGGTATTGAAAAAAATCAATGCCAGATGGGACAAAGATGGACTCTCTGCTGATATTTCTTCTGAATATGCGCAAATGCCGAAAATACCGGTTGATATTGGAATTATGGAACAAGCAGAAAAGAGAATTGTAATTCCTGTGGATTATAGGTGGAGTGACGTTGGCAGTTGGAAAGCACTTTACAAGATTTCTGATAAAGATGAAAATAATAATGTTATTAATTGTGAATACGAAGCAATTGACAGCAATAATAATTATATAAATTCAAAGAAGTTTGTTGCCCTCATTGGAGTTGATGATCTGGTAGTTGTAGAAAGTGAAGATGCACTTCTCATTACCAAAATAGATCGCAGTGAAGATGTAAAAACTATCGTAGAAAAACTGAAAAAGGAAGGAAAAGAAGAATTATTATAAAACTTGAACTAAGTTGGTGTTAGCCAATCTTGGTTTAAGTTGTTTTACTGTTTCAACTTACGTTGAACAGGAGGTTGTAATGAAAAACCAGATACTTATTTTTATCCTTATTTTATTTAGTACTTTACTTTTTTCTCAAGTCAATTTTGAACTTGATTTTAGCTTTGAAAAGACCAATCCTGATGATGGATTAACCAATCTTCAACTTTTTGATTATGATGATAACGGGATTGAAGACGTAGTAATCAGTTACAAAAGTGATGTTTATAATAACTGTTGGAGAATTATTTGCTACTCTCAAACAGGCTCAGTATTAGAAGAATTTTTCCAGGAAAATAACGAAGATGAGTTTTTTCAAAAAGGTTACATTCTAAAAAACAATGAAATTACTTATCTTCTTGCTACTTTTATTTACAGGTCAGGAGTATTTCTGGAAGAAGTATATCTACGTGTAAAAGTTTTCGATTTTGAGAGCGGATCATTAATTTGTGAACAAGACTACCTTATTGGGGTAGGACAATCTGACGAAACTTATATCAGCTATTCAATTAATACTTCAGACATTATACATCAAATATTATCTACGGATGAGATTATATTTTATATTGGTACAAAACATCACAAATCAACACATACAACTCAAGTTGATACATATACATATCGTGATAAATCCATAATATATAAGTTTCTTTTATCAAATAATGATATCACTTTTATTGAAGAAATAGAAAATGCTGGAGAAAGAATAATTGTTTATAATACTTATGATTGGTTATTATGTACTGGAATGTATTACTTCCACGATTGGAGTGAATTAGAAGATGTAGAATCAAAAAGTCGGCATTATCGAATAAATTTAGTAACTCCAGAACTGCAAAGCCAGGTTCAGGAAGTCTATCATATTCATGGTAGCTATAATAATTGGTTTGGAGATGAAATTTATGAAAATTATCCACACCACTTTAAAGTTTTAACTAATAATGACTTATATTTTATTAATTACGGCTTAATTGCTTACAATATAGAATATGATACAAATGTTGGTACCTCTATTCATTTTACTAATTTCTCAACTGACTTCGCTGATTCACTTTGGGTCAAAGGAGATAGTTATATTGGGGATAATCAGATTACATCTTCCACCTGCATTTCAGTAAACAATGAGGATCACTATGTAATGTACTTTCGTGGGAATCAATTAGAAATACGCGATAGAATAAATGGAAACATCATCCATTATCAAAACTCCTCTTTTTCACCTTTCGAAATTCTACGTAAATTCGATGGAGAGCTTCTTTTCTTTGTAGAGCAGGAAGATGAAACAGGTTACGATGTTTATGTTCTGGAAAGTGAAATTCAGGTTTCAGCAGACGAAAATGAATTACCAATTAAAAATTACGAACTACAAAACCACCCCAACCCATTTAATCCATCCACTACGATTAGTTTTAGCATCGAACAAAACCAACTAAACGAACTAATTGAAATTAATATCTTTAATGTTAAAGGTCAAAGAGTTAAATCTTTACATGTCATCCTGAATGTTGTGGGGCATCGTATCGAAGGAAGAGGGCAAAGCAATCAATATTCCATCACATGGAGAGGCACAGATCAAAACACTAATCCCGTTAGCTCTGGAATCTACTTCTATCAATTAAAAGTTGACGGAGAAGTGAAGCAAACCAAGAAGATGATCCTCCTAAAATAATGGCGGATAAATCCTAATGAAATAAGCTTCGCATTTCATGGGGCTAGTGTTAATATAATAGGAAATTATTATGAAAATCTTTGTATTCGCTTTAATCCTGACATGTTGCAGTACTTTACTTTTTTCTCAAGTTAATTTTGAACTCGATTTTAGTTTTGAAAAAATTAATCCAGATTATGTGCTTACCAATCTTCAACTATTTGATTATAATAATGATGGAGTAGAAGAAATAATTGTAAGTTATAAAGAAGATTTATATTTAGAGGCAGATGGAAAATGTGTTATTTACAACCAAATTGGGGACACATTATTAACTATCCCATTTGATTGTGGAACCGAAAGAATTTTTAAACATGCTTCGTTATTTGGTATAGATAGTATAACTTATTTAGCATCATTTTTTCTATATAGCGATAATAACCTATGGGAAGGTCAAACATTTTATCTATTTGAAATTTATCAATTGGATAACATGTCGTTAATTGGCTCAGAAATGGTTTATCTTGGAAATAACATATTTGATTATGAAAATTTTAATTACACTGTTAATTTTATTGAAAATCTTGTATTAGAATCAGAATTATGCCTATATGTAGGAATCAATAAAATTCATTCCTCAGGTATCCTTAATATTTGTACTTTTTTTGAAAATTTTTCTCATCTTTTTAGATATCAATTTCAAAACTTGTCTTTATGCTTTATTGATGAATTTGAAACAATAGGTCGTGAAATTAAAATCAATAATGAAATAAATAAAATATTAGTATTGGGAGATTCATTAAGAACAAGCTCTTTTGATCCGGGTGCCCATGAAAGTACTGCTAAAAGATATAAAATTGTTACTTTTGAAAATGAATACAATCCGATAGTTCAATATATTGATTATGTTAGTGGTGGGCAATCATGGGATATGAACGGAGGGACTTCAAATAACAATTTTATTCTTCAAAGCAAGTTTTTATCAAATAATGATTTAAACATTAATGAATTAGGTGTGGTTTTCTATAATAAAATTATTGATGATGAAAACGGAACTACTATAAATTTTAAAAACTATTCACCAGATTTTTCTGATACATTGTGGATAAAAGATGATACTCAAATAGGAACAAGTTTAATTACTTCATCCACCTGTATTTCTGTTAACAATGAAGAACATTATATAATGTATTTCCGTGGGAATCAATTAGAAATTCGTGACAGAATTAATGGAAATATTATCCATCAACAAGATACGTCCATTTCACCTTTTACAATTAGACGTAAATCTGATGGAGAGCTTCTTTTCTTTGTTGAACAAGAAGATGAAACAGGCTACGATGTATATGTTCTGGAAGGCGAAATCCAAGTTTCAGCAGACGATTCTCAATTACCAATTGCGAATTACGAATTACAAAATTATCCTAACCCTTTTAATCCTGAAACTACAATTAATTTTAACATCGAACAAAACCAACAAAACGAACTAATTGAAATTAATATCTTTAATGTTAAAGGTCAAAGAGTTAAATCTTTACATATCATCCTGAATGTTGTGGAGCATCGTATCGAAGGAAGAGGACAAAATAATGATTATTCCATAACATGGAGGGGAGTAGATCAGAATAATAATCCCGTTAGCTCTGGAATTTACTTTTACCAATTGAAAGTTGACGGAGAAGTAAAGCAAACCAAGAAAATGATCCTAATGAAATAAGAAACTACTATGAAAAACCTTGTATTTATTATTTTCTTGTTTTTTTACAGTACATTTCTCTTTTCCCAATCTAAAGAAATCTGGGATCTGTATTTTCAATTTGATGTAACAACTCCATCCGGTTTTGCCAGTCCGAGTGGAGTGGAAACAGACGGAGAACATTTTTATGTCTCCAATTCCACAGACAACCAAATTGCTAAATTCGATCTGAATGGAACCTGGATTGAAAATTTTACCATTCCCAATATTCCTTTTGGTTTAAACGATCTTACCACAGACGGCGAGTATTTCTATGGTGGCAGCGGATCAGCTAACACGATTTTCCAGATGGATTTTAATTCGCAGTCCATTGTTGGAGGTATTACATCCCCGATTACTGTCGATGCAATTGCCTATGATCCAAATGAAAATGCCTTCTGGGTTACGAACTGGCAATCGGATGTGCTCATGTTGATAGATCGCAATGGTATTTTGCTGAATCAACTGGTTTTTACAGATGATGCAAAAGGATTAACTCATGATTCATACAGTGCAGGAGAGCCGTTTTTGTGGACTTATACAGGAGTTTACACAGGTGGAGACGGAATCGTGACACAATATCAATTGCCCGGTTTTTCTTCAACCGGATTATCTCATAATGTTACGGAAGACTTTCCCGGCACCCACGCTGGAGGTTTGTTCTGCTCCAATGAAATTGTTCCCGAAATTTTGATACTGGGTGGTATTGCTAAAGGGACAACAAGTTATTTATTTGGTTATGAAATTGCTGCAACGGGTTATGCTCCCGGTCCTCCGACAGATTTTACTTTAACCACTGATCCTATTGGTGCCTTGGAAGTATTTGTCAATTGGGTAAATCCCGCCGTAGATGAAAATGGAAATCCGCTTACAGAACTGAGTGAAATCCGACTTTATCGAGATGCTACTTTGATTTATACTGATACTGCTCCGGTGATTGGCGAACCAGCTACTTATAACGATGTTAGTATTCCAACCTCTGGCTACTCAGAATATTTGCTGGCTGCAATAAATAGTTACGGAAGCAGTTCGGTTTCCGGTACAGTCTGGGTTGGTCCGGATGTGCCCGATTCTGTTGGCAATTTTTATGGGGAACAGGTTGCGCCCAATTCTCTGGAAATTATTTTAACATGGGATAATCCTATTCAAGGTTTACATGGTGGTCCCTTTGTTGACCCCATTTTGGGATATTATCTACAAGATAATTTGGGAAACGCTTATGAGCTTTTTGGTTCTATGGAGCAGTTTTTTCTTTATGTGACAATTCCCGGAACGTACTATTTTATAATTGCTCCCTATAATTCTGTCGGTACTGGCGGAACTGCAACTTCCAACGATATAATCGTGGAATTAACCGAAGCTGATCTCAATTTAATTTCCGCAACAGATCTTTCAAACTTTCCTAACCCATTCAATCCATCTACAAAAATCAGCTTTTCCATAGCACAAATGTCCTTATTTGTGACTATTGATATCTACAACATCAAGGGTCAGAGGATAATATCATTGCCTGTCATCCTGAGTGATGCGCAGCATCGTATCGAAGGAAGAGGGCAAAGCAATCAATATTCCATCACATGGAGAGGAGTAGATCAAAACATTAATCCCGCCAGCTCAGGTGTTTACTTCTACCAATTAAAAGTTGACGGAAAAGTAAAACAAACCAAGAAAATGATCCTAATGAAATAAGCTTTGCATTTCATGGGACAAGTACTAATAAAATAGGATGTAATTATGAAGAAAATTATGATTATTATTTTAATTTTCCTTTTTTCATTTCTTTTTTCTCAAACCACTATTCCTGCCGGAAACGTTTTTGGAACTTGGTCGTTATCTGGTTCTCCATATTTGATTGAAGGTGAAATAGAAATCCCAGACGGACAAACTCTAACAATAGATCCTGGCTGTTTAATTGAATTTCAAGGACATTATAAATTTAATGTACAAGGGAGATTACTCGCGGAAGGAACAGAACAAGATTCAATTAAATTCACTGTTGCAGATACAACAGGATATTATAACAATACACATATTGGTTGGCATGGGATTCGATTTGATAACACTCCAGCCACAAATGATTCATCAAAGATCGTTTATTGCCATTTAGAGTTTGGAAAGGCAATTGGAGCAGATTGGAGTGAGCAAAGTGGAGGTGCCATATATATTGATGATTTTTCTAAAATTCTAATTTCTCATTGTAAATTTATAAACAACTATGCCAATAGTAATGGAGGGGCAATTTACGATGTAGGTGGTATAATAATAGATAACAGCATCATATCTTCCAATCAATCCAATGATGCTATCTTTGCTGATAGTTGGAATACAGGATACTTTTACAATCTCATTATTTCTAATAATTCGGGAAACGGAATTTATGTAGCTAATAATTCAGTAATAATAAATTGCCAAATTACAAATAACCAATTTAATGGTATACAAGTTCCTTCTGCTTCCCCAAAGATTATAAATAATAAAGTATGCAATAATGGAGGGTATGGTTTAAAAATCTCTGATTCTTCTCCAATAATTATTAATAATCTTATATGCAATAATGGAGAATCTGGTATTTATATTGTAGAATACTTTTTTGGTTGGAGCATTAATCCAAAAATTACAAATTGTACTATAGCAAATAATGCAGGTTATGGTATTGAATTCTTTTATGATGAATGGTATGAAAAGGACATTCGTACAAATAATGAGCTACAAAATGAACTTAGTAAAATATATTCAGATAATAGGAGCATGACTGGAACAAATAATCTATTGTCTGGGAATCTGCCTGGTTCTGTTGAATCGAATATATCATTAAATCTAACATATTGTGCTTTCTCTGATAATTTATCATCATTTGCAGGTTTAGGGTGTATAAGTACTGAACCATATTTTG
>JAUVKM010000175.1 GCA_030596265.1 Candidatus Cloacimonadota bacterium | reverse complement strand
TACACGATTTTATGCCGGAATTACTAATGAATCCGGAGAGTTCCCATTAGATGTAGGTGGTTTGTTCCCAATAACATATTATTTTTATGTAACCACTATCCTCAATCCGGAAACAGTGTTAATCGACTCAGTTGTTTATGCCATGATATATTGTGATATTCCAATGCTCATGAGCCCGGGTTTATATAGGATAAGTGGTACTGAATTCAGTTTAGAAACATTTGAATTAATTGGTAACATTGAAGCGGAAGCTGTAGATGGACAACTGCAAATGGCATGCGATATTGAGACATTAACCGGTGATGAGAATTTTGGTGTATGGCCAAATATTACAAATTCTATCGGAGTAGAAATGCTAACAGCTAAATATACTCTACCAACAGAATTCCTGATGACAGATCTGGCAAAGATATCACTTCAATTCATTGATCAATATGAGATCGAACCTATCATAAATATATTGCCGGAAATAAGTGAATTGGAAGGGACAAATGGTGGTCTGTTCACCTGTAATTATTATGATGAGAACGGGCATTTCCCAATAACAGCAGAAGTAATCGTTGATGGAGAAGTATTCTCACTTAATCCTTTGAATTTTGATTATTCAAGTGAAGTGATCTTTGAGAGTATAACCGGTTCTTACGGATGGGAAGAAGCTACATTTCGTTTTAGCGATAACAACTTTGAATTCGTGGAAGAAACAATTATAAATAACTCAAACAGTGATGATGAACTGTCTATTGTAAACAGCACATTACGGAACTACCCCAATCCATTTAATCCTACAACAACATTTTTGTTTAGCTTAACCATAGAGCATACGGAGGATACGGAATTGGTAATATATAATTTAAAAGGACAGAAGATAAAATCATTCCCAGTTTACCAATTCACCAATTCACAAGTTCACCAAATTACATGGAACGGAACTGATGAAAACGGTCAACAAGTCTCTTCCGGAATCTATCTTTATAAGCTCAAGGTTAATGGAACAGATGTTGCTTTAAGTAAATGTATGTTATTAAAGTAATTAATACTTAATTTGATTTTTTATGGAGGAGACATGAAGAGTTATCGGATAATACTATTGAGTTTATTCCTTATTTCTATATTATTTGCTTCAGATTTTTCTAATAATTTTCTTGAAAATACAGATTTAAGGAACAGGGTTGATACTCTTGCAACAATTAACAGTTTTTCACATCTTGGAGATTTTCATACAATCAATTATGTAGGAGATTACGAAGAAATTTTAGATTACCTCGATGGACTGTATGTAGGTGGGCAAAACCAAATGTATGGAGAAATGGGGTGCAGTCTTTTTTCCGGGATTGGGGATTCTGAGAATATATTTTTTGGAAGAAATTTTGATAATCCGCAACAGGATATTCTGGTGGGAAAGTATAGTTCACCAGGTTGTTATGAATCTATTGCATTAAACAGGTTAGCAGATGTTGGACTTCCCCTTGGAACTAATTTCAATAATCTCACTCAACAGCAAAAACTATTATTGCTTCGCTCTCCATATTTTGCTGCTGACGGCATGAATTCAATGGGAGTTGCTGCTGGATTAGCTTATGTTCAAGAAGTGGATGTTGTGATGCATCCAGAAAAAGACACAATTTTTATTACACGATGGGTCAGAGAAATTCTGGATCATGCTGCAAATGTTGAAGAGGCAATTGAAATTTCAAATAGCTATAACATTGTCGATAATATGTTTGGTCCCAATTCGCTTTGTCATCATTTACTGGTAACAGATGGCAACGGAAATTCAGTTATCCTAGAATATCATGATGGACAATTTATGACTATCAGCCCTGAACCCAATTGGCAGGTTCTCACAAATACTCCTATCTATAATGTTCCCTTACAGCAGCTTTTTTCTTTATGTTATCGGTATGAATTGCTTTATAATGCTCTTCAAGCACAAAATGGAGAGATTATTGATTGGAGAAACGGATTGGATATATTAGAGTTACCAACCTGGGGGAATTTATATAATGGGACTCAATGGTCTAATCTTTTTGATCTAAATGAGAATGTTATGTATCTTTCACTTTATCGTGATTTTGATAATATTGTTCAGGTTGATGTGGAAAATTTCGAATTCAGGAATTATGGGAATTTCAATATTTATGACCAACTGGAAATTGATGAGAATAATAATGGTATCAATGAACCGGGAGAGACTATTGATCTTGTTTTATACTTAACTGTTGATTTTGTTTCAACAGGTGTCAGTGGAACACTTATCACTTCGAATCCTGATATTACAATCACTACTCCTACATCAAATTTTGGTGATATTAATCCGGATGAAATTATTATGAATATGGATAATCCATTTGAAATTGAGATTTCTGAGGAAGCAATTGAACAAGATGCGGTTCTAAATTTATCTTTAACAACAGATTATGGTTATGAATTTGAAACTGAAATTATTTTGGTGATAGGCTCCACAAGCTCTGAAGATGATGATCTCGGTTTAGTTTCAGATCAGATTTGCCAGTTGCAAAATTATCCCAATCCTTTTAACCCATCAACAACTATCTCATTTGGATTAAATCCCGAAGATACAGATAATATTGAATTAATAATCTATAATATGAAAGGACAAAAAATCCGACAATATTCAGTTTTCAATAATCAATCTTCAATTACTTGGAACGGAAAGGGTGAAAACAACCAACCGGTTTCTTCAGGTATCTATCTCTATAAACTAAATATTAATGGAACAGATGTTGCAACAAGTAAATGTGTATTGTTGAAGTAATTAGTTCACTTATTTAAGGAAAGAGAAAGGAGTGAATATGAAAAAAATAACAATTATTTTTAGTTTGCTGCTTATGGCAGTATGTGGATTCACCACAATAATTAATGTTCCTACTGATCAACCGACAATTCAGGATGGGATAAACGCAACTGTTGATGGAGATACGGTATTAGTAGACGAAGGCATATATTATGAAAATATCAACTTTCTTGGTAAAAGTATAGTTGTTACCAGCTATTATTATCTTTCAGGAGATTCTACTTATATCAACTCCACAATAATTGATGGTAGTTATCCAAGCAATCCTGATAGTGGTAGTGTAGTTGTTTTTGCTTCTGATGAAGATTCGTTATCAGTGATTACCGGCTTTACTATTCAGAATGGGAGCGGGACTTTAAATAGTGAAAGATTTGGCGGAGGAATATATTGTTATCATACTTCACCACTTATTACACATAACATAATTATAGGTAATACTGCTTTTAAAGGTGGGGCTATTTATACAGAAAATCCCGGCAATGCTCCTGCTCTCAATATTTCTGATAATGATATTAAATGGAATTCTGCCACTGCGTATGGTGGAGGAATTTATATTGATTTAGGTTCTGCAATTATAGCAGATAATTTAATTAGCGGGAATTGTGCCTGTTGTGGTGGTGGTATTGCCAGTCAATTCGGTTGGGAAAATAATATTGTAATAACGGGAAATAAAATATTGAATAATCAAACCGGTGAAGGGCACGGCGGTGGTTTCTGGATGGACTATGGAGGAACTATAATTGATTTTGAATACAATCTTGTAAGTAATAATATTGGAGGAGGAATAGTTGTTCTGGATTATGATTTTGGTTCGGATATTGATTTGATAAACAACACTATCTGTAACAACACTAATGAAGGCGTTCATATAGTAGTTGGGAGTTTTAAAGCAATTAATAATATTATTTCTGGCAATGATATAGGATTTGATGCTTGGGCATTTAATCAATATCAAATCAATTATAACGATGTATGGAACAATCCTGATGGAAATTATATAAATTGTTCTCCTGGTATTGGAAATATATCATCCGCCCCATTGTTTGTTAATGGGATTCCATATAATTATCACCTGACTTTAGATTCCCCTTGTATCGATACAGGTGATCCAGATTCTCCTTTTGATCCGGATGGCACAATTGTTGATATGGGAGCTTATTATTATGATCAGGGAGTAGGAATAGATAACAATGAATTTCAAATTCCAGATCTACTGTTGGGGAATTATCCCAATCCATTCAACCCTTCTACTACTATCTTTTTTGAATTAACTGCAAAGGACGCTGAGAATGCAAAGATAGAGATATTTAATCTAAAAGGGCAGAAAGTAAAATCATTACCAGTTCACCAATTTACCAATACACAAGTTCACCAAATTACATGGAACGGAACCGATGAAAATAGTCAACAAGTCTCTTCAGGAATCTATCTTTATAAACTAAATGTTAATGGAACAGATGTTGCAATAAGTAAATGTGTATTATTGAAGTAATTAATTCATCTTCTTGGAAAAAATGGAGGTAAGATGAAAAAAACAATTATTTTTTTTAGTTTGCTGCTTATGGCAGTATGCGGATTCGCAATAATAATTAATATACCTGAAGATTATGCTACAATTCAAGAGGGACTTAATGTAGCAGAAGAAGGTGATTTTGTTCTTGTTGCTGCAGGAACTTATTTCGAAAACATTAATTGGCCAGGAACTAATGGTATTCAACTAATTGGCAGCAATGAGGAAGATTGCATTATTGATGGAAATCAAGAATGTATGGTAATTAACTTTGAAAGCTGGGAAGTTTTCTACGATTCAACGACAGTCGTTAAGAATTTTACGATTCAAAATGGTAGGTGGACTAGAGGAAGTGGAATATATTTAAAAGCTGATAATCAAGTTTTATTGCAGGACTTAATCATAAAAGATAATTATCAATATGAACCAAATAGAAAATATTCTGTATTTGGTGGAGCCGGTATTCATTTAGATATAAACTCAAGTCCAATTATGAGAAACATACTGATTACAAATAATTATGCTGAATCAAAAGGAGGTGGTATTTTTTTGTATAATGGATGTGAACCAGTATTGGAAAACGTAACAATAACAAATAATACTTCTGAAATTGCTGGGGGTGGGATTAGTAGCGAAGATAGTTCTAATCCAAGTTTATTAAATTGTATTTTATGGAATAATTCACCGCAAGAAATATCCATTTTTTCTGCCTCTATAAATATTACTTATTCAGATATACAAAATGGCTGGGTTGGTGTAGGTAATATTGATGAAGATCCATTATTTGTGAATGTTGCGAATGGAGATTATCATCTTACAATAAATTCATCTTGCATCGATGCAGGTGATCCAAATTCACCACTCGATCCGGATAGCACATTTGCAGATATGGGAGCAT
>JAUVKM010000298.1 GCA_030596265.1 Candidatus Cloacimonadota bacterium | reverse complement strand
GATGAATTATAATCCTGGTTATCCAAATTCTCGGTACTTAAATAAATATCATGAGGTTTACCTTCCCGAATAGAAAGAGAAGAAACAACTTCAAGTTCTGCCAGGTTATGAAATTCAGGAATATTCATTGCACCGCAAGTTCCCATTGAAGATTTTATCTTTGCCAGTGTTTCTTCCAAGTTATCTCGTAAATGACCGGCATACTCTACCAAACCTTCCACGCCTTCCACAAATTTACCCTGATTATAACGTCTTGCTTTCCAGTTTTGAGCTCTTGCAGAACCTTCTCCCCAATATGGTTTCATCACACGATTATTTACGACGATCTTATCTGTAGGTGATTCTTCCATTCTGGCAAAATAACGACCCATCATCACATAATCTGCTCCAAGTGCTAAAGCGATAGTTACATCTTTTGTGCTTGTAACTCCACCATCAGCAGCAATTGGAATATATCTGCCAATTTCTTTAAAATATTTATCTCTCTCTTCCACTACGTCAATTATTGTGGTTGCAAGCCCTCGACCGGTTCCTTTTTGCTCTTGGGTAATACAGATCGAGCCACCACCCATTCCAATCTTTATAGCATTTGCACCAGCCTCTACCAGGAAGCGAAAACCCTCTTTTGTAATAACATTACCACCAATCACAGGAATTTGTGGATAATTGTCATTAATCCATTTAATAGCATCAGCTTGATATTGTGTATATCCATCAGAAGAATCTATCGCAATAATATCTACTTCTGCATCTACTAATGCTTCAACCCGATCTTTATAATCGTGTGTATTTATTGCAGCAACAGAAATCAATCTTTTCTTTTCATCATGGATTTCTAATGGAAAATCAAGTTGATCGTTGATATCTTTTCTGAAAACCATTGATGTGAGCTTTCCTTCATCATCCAAAATAGGTAAAACAGATTTATGGCTTTCCAAAAGCGCCCTATTTGCTTCTTTCAGGTCTGTGATATTTGTTCCAACCTGGATGTTTTCTTTTTTGATCATTCTATCTTTTATCAAACAATCTGCATGAAGAGAAACATCGTAATCCCATTTGGAGATAAGTCCCACAAAAAGACCATTTTGATTTACAACCGGGAAAGTAGAATGTCCTGAATCTTTCCGGATTTCAAACATATCTTTCACTTTCATATCTGCTTTCATTGTTTTGGGTTTTACAAAGCCGGCTTTATGATTTTTGATCTTTCTAACCATTCTTGCTTCAGATTCTGGTGATTGAGAACAAAAAATGAATGCTGCTCCACCAAGTTTTGCAAGTTCAATTCCCATATGATCACCAGACACTGACTGCATCGCTGCAGAAACAAGGGGAATATTCAAATAATATTTCTTCTCATTATTTTCTGAATACACAAGTGGAGTGCGTAATGAAATATTATTGGGATTGCAATCGGTTGGTGTATATCCAGGCAACAACCTGTATTCCATTAAAGTTCTAGATGATTCTGTTATTATTTTTTTTGCCATTTCATCTCCTTTTTAAATTTAATATCTGAGTGTGTGATAACATAATAAAAATCTCCTCTCGAGAGGAGTACGGCTTTAGCCGGGAGGTGTGTTATCTTCTATCCACTCTTT
Source organism: Candidatus Cloacimonadota bacterium (assembly GCA_030596265.1). The sequence goes on along the minus strand of JAUVKM010000298.1, from coordinate 990 downwards.
TAGAAAATCAATACATTCTTGCATATTGTTTTTAACATCTTTATCTCTAAAACGAATAAATCTTACACCTAAACTTTCAATTCTTTCCTGCCTGAACTTATCATATTCAATTTTATCATTATGACTTACACCATCAATTTCTATAGCTAACATTAATTTGGGGCAAAAAAAATCAACTATAAAATTATCAATCGGTTTCTGCCGGTGAAAATCAAATCCCAATTTATTATTCTTCAACTGAAGCCATAATAAAACTTCTGATAAAGTTGAATTATTTCTCAAATCTTTAGCTTTTTCTTTTAGCTTTGGATTATATTTTAGATAACTCATAAATTATTTATTGATGTTTTACACACCCCGTCTCTGACCACTTAAAAGCGGATCAGATCCACCCCTCTTTTAGAGGGGATTTCCCAATTTCACACAACGATGTGCAAAAGATTTTGTTCTTTTTATCAACTCATATTTATCCATGCTTCCTCTGAATTACTCAATATTCAATTTTCATTATTCAATTTCTAAATCTTTATCTTCAAATCTTCAACCAAATATTTCTTCTCACAATATAAACATCGTGCTGTAGCTGGTTCAGTATTATTGATATAATATTTTGAAGAGATTTCTTCACTATTTGTAATGCATTTTGGATTTGGACAGATAATATGTTCTTCGATATATTCCGGCATATCAAAAGATGTTTTATTCACCACTTCGAAATCATTAATAATTATCAGAGTAGCACTAGGAGAAATAAGAGCTATGCTGTTCACTTCTTCTTTAGAAAGTTCACGGTTCTCAATTTTAATGATATCCTTCTTCCCGATCTTATTACTAGTAAGATTCATTCCAATCATAACTGAATTATTACCAGTTAAATTCAAGATATCAATTACTTTCAGTACTTTTCCTGCAGCAATATGATCAATCACTGTTCCATTTTTTATAGCACTTACTTTTATTGTTTTCACCTGACCCATTCTACACCTCCCC
>JAUVKM010000029.1 GCA_030596265.1 Candidatus Cloacimonadota bacterium | reverse complement strand
AATGAATTCTACGAACAGGTGAAAGAAGTTCAACTTTTCATGCAGGAAGAAGGAATCGGAAAAGGTGATAAAGTTGCTATTCTCAGCGAGAATTCTCCTAACTGGGGTATAACCTATTTTGCTATAACAACCCTCGGGGCAATTGCTGTTCCCATTCTTCCTGATTTTCGTGACAATGAAGTTCATCACATACTCCGGCATTCAGGTAGTAAGGCAATTTTTATTTCCCGGAAGCAATTTCCAAAAATTGAAGAGTTGGAAAGTGATCTGATCAAACATCGTATTCTCATCGATGATTTTACGATAATTCCACCTGAAACAACAATTGCCAAGCTGAAAAGCACAATATCTAAAACAACACGTCCACTTGCCAAATTGACCGATTCAGCTTTAAAACTTACCGGTCTCCGCTCATCAGATGTTAAAGAAGAAGATATTGCCTGCATTCTTTATACTTCGGGAACTACAGGTAATTCAAAGGGTGTGGTTCTTACTCATAGAAATCTGATCTTCGATACTTTGGAGGTTCTTACATTGCAGGATATAACTGAAACTGACCGGTTAGTTTCGCTACTTCCACTTCCACATACTTATGAATGTACACTCGGGCTTATCATGCCGATCATGCAGGGAGCTGCTATACATTATCTTGATAAGCTTCCAACCCCAAGTGTGCTTCTTCCTGCTTTGCAAAAGATCAAACCGACTGTTATGCTCACAGTTCCATTGATCATGGAGAAAATATTTAAAAATAAAATTCATCCGACTTTAACTGCAAATCCAATTTCCAAAGCACTTTATAGTTTTCCTCCAACCAGGAAGTTATTACATTATATAGCTGGGAAAAAACTGTATAAATCTTTCGGTGGAAAACTTCATTTCTACGGTATTGGCGGTGCACTTCTATCTCCTGATGTAGAAAGATTCTTAAGAGATTCCAAATTCCCATACGCAATTGGTTATGGGTTAACAGAGACATCTCCCTTAATTGCAGGAAGTAATCCTAACTTAACGAAATTTCGTTCCACAGGTACGATCTTATCTAAAATTAAAGTACGTATTTATGATCCAGACACTAAAACCGGTGAAGGTGAAATACAGGTTATCGGCGATATCGTGATGAAAGAATATTACAAAGATCCTGAACGTACTAAAGAAGTATTTACAGATGATGGCTGGTTTAAGACCGGTGATCTGGGAATCTTAAAGAATGGTTATCTTTATATTAAAGGCAGATTAAAAAATGTTATAATTGGTGCAAGTGGAGAGAATATCTATCCTGAAGATATCGAATCTGTTATCAATCAGCACTACAATGTATTGGAATCTATCGTTTATGAATCTGAAGGTAAGATAGTAGCTCGTGTTCACCTGAATTATGAATTGATCGATAAAGAGCATAGAGCTAAGCGAAAAAACGAAAAACAAATGCGTGAATTTATAAGCAACCAGCTTCATGATATAAGAAAAGATGTGAATTCACAAGTCACTACATTTTCCAGCATAAAAAGAATAATTGAGCAGCGTGAGCCGTTCATGAAGACTCCAACCAAGAAGATAAAACGGTATTTGTATACTGAATAGAAAAATTTATTAATAGTCTCGACTCGTAAAGAATGACGAGTCGAGTTGACACTAAACCCTTTTTTATTCCTCCTTACAAAGGGGGAATAAAAAATGTATAGTTTTAAATTAGGTAAAGATATCTTTGTTAATCAATTCTGGGAATTGACCTTACATTACAGTTCTACTATCTTGCCATCATTCCAACAAATGGATTTCCTACCTTTTCATCTTCGATTGTTGAATCGGGTCCATGACCGGGAAGAACCTTAATATTGCCATCTAAAATAAATAGTTTTGATTTTATTGAATTGATCAAGGTTGAATAATCACCACCTGGCAGATCGGTTCTGCCTATACCATTTGCAAATAGTGTATCTCCGCAAAATAATAAGTTCTTCGTTAAAATGCAAATTCCACCTCTTGAATGACCGGGATTGTGAATTATCTGCAATTTTTCTGTTCCTAAAGTTAGTATATCACCATCATTCAAGATGATATCCGCTTTTGGTGCAATAATTTTAGAATTCCAATAAGTGCTTAAATTCATTTTTGGATCAACTAGAGAGCCAGCATCATATTTATGGATACATTTTTTCACATCAAAATTGTCGTTAATACTTTTATTTCCTCCAATATGATCACCATGTCCATGAGTTGAGATCAAATATTTCAAGTTAATATCCATTCCTTTTATCTCATCGATCATTCTCTGTGATTTTGCAGATGGGTCAATGATAGTAGCTTCTTTTGAAATTTCGTCCCACACAAGATATGTATTTGTTCCAAATTCAGGTAGTACATTAAATTTTTTATATTTCATTTTTTTCCTATAATAAATATTGTTTTACAATTTCTTCAGCCATTTTTTTAACATTAACTTCATCATTAAGCTCGAAAATCTTACCGTATTGGATTATTGCCGATTTTTCTACTTTAGAATTATATCTGAGAATAATTGAGCCGGAAAGTTTAATATCTTCAATTGTAAGCTTCTCATTAGTTTGGATAATACCCAATGGTCCTGGAAAATCCTTTGCCTGAAGAATGATTTCATTTTGAGCAAGTTCACTTATAATATCATTTTCATATTTATTTCTACCAATAATGAGTTTTAATTTATCATTTAATCTAAGATGTCTTCCGGTCTTGAGAAATTCAATTGATCTTCTATTCATTATATTATAATGCATCAGGTCTTTCAATTTACGTGAAAATCCTGCATCTGTAAGCAAACAACCACCACCAGGTGAAGGATAGAAATCAATTCCATACTCTTCTGCCATTTTCATTTGTCTTTTCCTGTTACGACCCTGAATATCCAGCATTTCATCATTTATCACCCAGCCTTCACGAATTGGAAGTGTATCGCTCAGAAGTTTTTGGGAAAGTGGACGAATTAGCAAATCTTTTATTTCGCTAAGTTTCCCAACAGCATTGAGTGCATCTTTTCTCTGGCTCATTGGCCTCTGCCCCATAACTTCACCGGAAATAATAAAATCTACTTTATATTCCTTCATTAATCTACCGGCTTCATGAAACATAAGTCCGTGGCAGTCAATGCATGGATTCAAATTTTTTCCATAACCATATTTTGGATTTTCAATCATTTTTAGATGAAGATCAGATAAATCATGAATGATGAGATCGAATCCTATTCTGTTTGCTGTTTCCTGTGCCCTATCAGGACCAAAGAAAGGCGTACTAAAAAATATGGGTAAAACTCTATATCCCAAGCTTTTCATGTGCAGAACGGCTAATATGCTATCCAATCCACCTGAAAATAACGCAAAACAACTATGCTTTCTTTTCATGCAATATTCCTTAAAAAAAATAATGGTGCTGGAAGGGGGACTCGAACCCCCGACCTACTGATTACGAATCAGTTGCGCTACCATCTGTGCCATCCCAGCATTATAATAATTCGATCATTCTTTTAATTTATAAAAAATATTACTACATTGCAGGTCAAGTGGATTTATTTAATAGTATAATTTTCGATAGGATTAACACGATCTAAGGATAAATATGTTGAAATGTATAAACCTTAATCCTCAATATTATTAAAATATCAAATGTAGGCTACGATTTAAATTGTGGAAACAAAAACAATATGAAATCTTTTGTATGGTTTACTTCAAAGAAATACAGTTTTTCAAATTAATTTAAATTTACCTGTGGTTATAAGCGTTAATCTGTGGTTAGTTATTAATATACTTGATTAAAGTATTCTAATACCTTTTTTAGAAAAAGCGTTAAGTGATAGGTTTGCAAACTCACTTTTCTGATATTTTTCAATTGCTGCAGCTCCGATCATGGCTGCGTTATCCATGCAATACTCTAAAGCAGGAAAGAATACATTTGCTCCAATAGCTTTTCCTTTATCAAATATTTCTTTGCGTAAAAGACTATTTGCTGAAACTCCACCGGCAACAATAATTGTTTTAGCGTTAGATTTTTCTGCAAACGCTATTGTTTTTGAAACAAGACTATCAACAATTGCTTGTTGAACAGAGGCAGCAATATCAGCAATATGGCTCTTTATAAAACTATTATCCTTGCTTGCTAGATAATTTCTTACAGAAGTTTTAAATCCGCTGAAGCTAAAATCATAATTATCTTTCTTATTTAGGGCTCTAGGGAATCGATGAAATTTTGGATCTCCATTTCTGGCGATCTTATCAATGATAGGTCCGCCTGGATAACCCAATCCCAACAACTTAGATATTTTATCAAAAGCCTCTCCAGCTGCGTCATCACGTGTTCTCCCGATTATTTCAAAATCATCCAAAGATATAAAATCTACAAGTTCTGTATGCCCACCGGATACAACTAGAGCGAGATATGGAGGTAAAAGATACGGGTTTTCAATCCGGTTAGCATAGATATGCCCCAGCATATGATTTATAGCAATGATTGGTTTCCCAAGACTATAGGCAAGACTCTTAGCAAATGAAACCCCAACCAGCAATGCTCCAATTAATCCTGGATTCACAGATACAGCAATTGAATCTATATCTTCAAAAGTTAAGTCCGCTTTTGTTAATGCTGCTTGAGTTAGCTGCATAATATTCTTCAAATGTAGTCGAGAAGCAAGCTCGGGGACAACACCGCCAAAATCTTCATGTGTAGTTTGAGATGAAATCAAGTTTACAAGAACTTTAAACTCGGAATTAATGATCGCTACAGAAGTATCGTCGCACGAAGTTTCAAAAGCTAATATCTTAAATTGTTCAGTTTTTTCATTTCCGATCATTATGAATGACCTGGATTCTTTGAGGTGTATATTCGATTATTTTAACACCGGATGGAACATCGAATGATATATTTGCAAAATCTTTCTTTAAAATTGAAATATTCAAATTTGCAATTATTGAATTAATTTCAAGTTGTTCTATTATTTCTTTAGGACCGCTAACCATAACTGATACTTTCTGTGGTATTATTGTAATGTTTTCAGTTTCAGGATACTTGATAGGAATTAGCGAAATTGTTCTGCGAATGATCTTTGTATTCGTGATTTCAAACTCAATTTTTTCTTGTAAAAGCTCAATTTTAGGATTCGGTGAGATCAGGTTTACTGTTAGTTTCCCATCAACTATCATTTTACTTGAGATATCCATCGTATGAATGTATTCAATATCATTTAATAAAGCAAGCGGACCTTTGATGGTAATTTTTCTATTTGTATCTTTAACTTTATTCTTAATGAAAAATTCTTCATCTTTTGCCGATGCATATTGAATTTTTAGTGATTTTTCTCTTTCAACCAATTTATCCATATTTATAAAGAAATCTTCAGGTTTATCTATTGATATGATATTTAATTCAATTTTATCTGAATAGGCAAGTTGATCAGCCTTGAGATTGATTTGATTCTTACCATAGCGAAAATGAGAAGTATCTATATGGAAGGATTTCTTAGAAATTTGGAATAGCAAGATATCCTTACCTGTCGCATTGATTTCTATTGTAACTTCTGGTAATCTTGAAGAATCCGGAATCAAGTTTAGAGGAGTTTCAATTAATTTTATTGGAATATTGATTTCCAGAGAATGTGTTTTTATAAGTATTTGATGTAACCATAAAAAAATTGCAATAAATAAAACTAATAGTTTTATGGAAATATTGTTTTTCATTTTAATAATGTCATTTATTTATTATATATGACAATCTCTCACCCATATTCGAGATATTCTCATTTTCATCATTGGCCCAATCATGGATAGTTTGCTGGGTTAACAAAACAAACTCTTCAGATTTATCTCTTCGGCTTCTTTGAACAACAATATTAGCCAGTTTTTTCATTGAAACCCAGATAGTTTTAATTCTCTTTTCTGAGCCCACAGAGAGCCACTCTCTAATATAAGGGAACACAACTATGGGATTTGCTCTAGCAACTTGTGTAAGAATATGTGTGATTTTTTTCTGTACTTCAATTTTATCATCATCAATAGCTTTACTGATGAAATCCATAATAAAACCAGGATCAGATTTTGCAATATTTTCCATTCCATGAAAGGAAAGAGCACGTTTCTGTGAATTCTCTGAATTGATCCAGTTAACGATATTTTCTTTCATAAAATCAGGATATGATCTCCACATTTCATTGATCACACTTTCAACTTCCCATGGAACACTATCAAATGTATTCTCTAATAATTTAAAAATCTTTTCAGGATTATCTCTATCTAGATCGTAATAAAAGAACAGTGCAGTTGCCCTAACACCATATATTTTATGCTTGAGCATTGGCTTAATGATCTTCTTCATCTTTGTTTTATTACTATAATCAGTTAAACTTTTCCCCAAATACTCACGAATAAAATAATTCGGTGTTTTAGATATACTGATTAGTTTTTTTTGAGCTAATTCTAATTTATCTTTATTAAGATAGGAAAAGATCGAATCTAATATTTCATTAAGTTCTTTACGATCATCACCGTCTAATCTACCAATTTCGTTCAATTGTTTCTCCTTTAAATAATTAAGCGATTAGGTTTAATATTTTGATTTTGTGTGCCTAAAAAAAGGCAATAAATGAAGAACAAATCTAACTTCACAAAAATCGCTTAACTAAAAAAAACATTTATTTTTCTTTTGTTTTACCGTCAACGTATATTATTAATAAATTTTAAAATATTATTTTTCCATCTCTTTTTTTAGAGTTGGATCAATATGGCTGCTATCATTTCTTTTCCATCTATCATCAATAACAGCACTCACAGGAGAATTCTCTCTTATGTATTCCACAATAACATCACGAAGCCCTTGTTCATAACGTGTTATCTTCGATTCCGGTACTTTAGTTAAAAGAGCTAATCCAGCATTACCTTGCAACAGAAAATCTGATGTTGCAATCTTATATATTTTATCTGCCTGCCAGGACTCTCCGCAAATTAGAAGTTCTGAGACTCTATTGAAATTATCTCTTCTCCTGTTAATGACAACCTTTATGCCGGCAGTTCTTAAACCATGCCTGCTGCCTGATACTCGTGTTTCAATTATCTCTTTCAGGAATTTACCATCTACTTCAATTAGAACAATTTGATTATCAAAAGGCATTACATTGAAAATATTACGATAAGAAATTGGACCAGAAAGCAATTCATCACGGATACCACCAAGGTTCATAAACGCAAAATCGGCATCCGTATAATCTAACATTGCTTCACAAACCAGATTACCAATAAGGTTCTGAGTGCCTGATCCAAACTTGGTAATATTCATACCGGCTTCTCCGATTATTTCATCCATCCCTTCTTCTGCTATCGCTTGCATAACCAGAATTGTATCACTAATTACTTCATCCGGAATAAATTCATCTTCAAACATCGTAACCAAAACACCTTCATTTATCGCTGGAGATTCATAACCGGAAATTGTTTTTGTATCTTTATCTATTTTGATTGTAACGTGTCCCACATTGCTTCCATAGGCATATCCTTGAAAAACCATTGTATGAGTTTCCGGATCTTCCCAAGGTTTGGCAAATCCTTTATGCATGTGACCGCCAAAAAATATATCGATCCCCTCAACTTCATGAGCTAATTCCTGAGCATCATATCCCCAACGTCGTTCTTCCTTTTCTTCATCAGGGTTAGAATAACGTACATCATAAACCGGTTGAGGTTCATAAGGAAGTCCCATATGCCCGATAACTATAACAAGATCAACGTTCTTCTCTCTTACTAGATTTACATATTTTTGTAGTTGTGGTTTTGCAGGAAGAAAATCTACATTCTTAATATTATCCGGGAAACTCATCTGTTCTGTATCGGTTGTGGTAACTCCTATCACACCAATACGTAATCCTAACTTTTCTATTATTTTATATGGTTCAGCATAATCAACTAATTCATTTGTTCCTTTTTTAGCAATATTACAGGATAGAATCGGAAATTCTGACATCTTAAGAGTTTTTATTAAAACATCTTCACCGAGATCAAATTCATGATTTCCAATAGCCATGAAATCATAGCCGATCATGTTCATGTAAATAATTACAGCTCGTCCTTCACTCATTGTTCCTACCGGATGACCTTGAAAAAAATCTCCGGCATCGATCAGCAGATTATCACGGCTGCCTGCTATTGATAGTTTACGAACTCCTTTAATATATGTTGCAGCGCTGCCACCACCACCAAGTATTGGTGGAAAATCGGGATTCATAAATGTAGCAGGGTATCTATCTATACCGCCATGAATATCATTTGTGAACATGATATCTAATAGCAGATCTTCTGCAAAAATAAAACTGCTGAATATGAGCAGAAATCCCAAAAATATTTTAGCTTTCATATTTTCCTACCATTTAAAACTAATAGCCGATTTCAAATTTATGAATGTCTCTTTCACAGTATCAGGATTTTCCCATCCGCGATCCTGAATTATTGGGCTGTCAAGCACGCCATTCTCATCATAATGAAGATTCCACAAATCTTCATATTCTCCATCTCTCCAATAGTAGTTATCCATAAAAAGATCAAGAGTCTCATATTTTCTATTTGAGTATTCTAAAGAAATATCAAATGTGAATTTATCCAGAAATGTAAAACCTGTTCCTGCTGTAAAGGTTGGTGTAGTGATCTCATTTGCAAAAACAAAACCGGAATCTTCATGCAATCCATAGTTTGTAGTATAATTGAAACCAAAACGGAATGGGATCTTATTATTGAGAATATGCTCTACACCTATGTAATAGTTTATCGCATCATCGTAAAGCGGATTTGTATCTGACCATTTAACAAATTCCACATCACAATTCATTACAGTTCTCATTATATTTCTTGGTTTAAAAGAAAATCCAATGCGAGCATTCTGTGGAAGAATATACTGTGCAAATGTAAGTGAATCTAAAGGTGCTCCGGTTGAATCAAATTTTGTATAAACAAATACAGCCGTGTCTACATCTACCCCATTTTTGTTGCCTGTAACATCAAATTCAATCTTTGGTGTAATGCTTAAGCCCAAATCAAATCTTGGAGAAAAATGGATATTAGCACCTACTGTAAACTGAAATGCCAAGAATTCTCTTTCTAAAGTATTTATTGTGTCGTTCAGTATATCATTCATGATATCCTGCGCTTCAGGCGTCCAGATCACACTTTTTCCCATTTCAGAGTCACCTGAAAGTTTTGCAAATTCTAACCCATAAGAAAAAAAGTTCGTATCTATTACTGCAATCTGAAAAGCTAATTCATTTATTCCACCTTTGCTTTCGATAGAATTCTGGGCAATCTTAAGTGGGTATCCGTTATCATTTGAATTCCAGTTATTCCTAACCTGCTCAAAATAATTAGCTTTAAAACTAACTTGCGGTCTATATTGAAGTGAAGCAGCAAGTTCAAAATCAGAAATTGCTCTTTTATAATACATCCCACCGGCAAAATCTGCAAAAGTATTAACATTATTGGCATAAACAGCATCTCCACTATAAGCATCGAATGAGTTATACATTGGTAATGATCTATTATCAGAATCAATTAGAAAGCTGCCGGTTCCCTGAAATCCAAACCCGTTTTTAAGCCCTGCTAAATTAGCGGGATTGATCATAGAATCTAATAATCTAAAACCACCTGCACCAACAGCGGAACCCATCGCAGCAGAATGTGGATCTAAGTTTCCAATAATATTCCCGGTCTCTTTTTCTAAGATCGAGTATGAAAATAAACCTGAAATTATTGTAATTATTGTAATTATAAAAAATACTTTTTTCATCTATCCTCCAGATATCTTATATTAAAATTTCCAATCAAGCTGCAAGCGGACAATATTTTCTTTTCTTTCCACACGTTGGAAATAATATTCTCCCTCTTCAGGAATTTCATTATAATCCCTGAATTCCAGCTCTCTTGTTAAAAATTGTTTGTATTTATATTTTAATGATAAATATACATTGTTGGCAATTCTACTATGAATATTGAACCACATTTTATAACCTTTATCACTATGGTCAAAATCAAGTTCAATATCTTCGAAATCCCAGAATGAAGCACCATTGGCATACCACATGGCAAACGCTCCGATAACTTTGAGATTCTTATTAAAATTATGTGTGTAATCTAAGTAGATCATATCGCCAGTCGTAAGCGTTTGAGCTTGTGCCATATCAGCAGCTCCGGGTTCAGCAGGATTAGAAAGAATTGATAGGTATGGTGGCTGCAATACTCGGGCGTATATATATCCCAATTGTAATTTATCATAATTCGATAAATATGTTATAAATTTAAGTTCAGTTTCATCTGCTTGTGACATACCTCTTTCCATTTCATCATCATATCTTTTAACTTGATGCTTATGACGAATTCGGAATCTTAATTGATGAATAGGTTTAAATTCAAGTTTTACTTCCGCTCTTACACCTCTACGTGCATCGGATTTTCTTTCCCAAATATCGAGATATGCTTTGTTAAGTGTGAGCATTTTATGAAATTGATACCTGGTTTCAAAATAGATACCTTTTTCTGCTGAAGGTTGTGCTGAATTATTGTACATATCATTGAGTAAAGTATTGTTCAATCCATAAGTCAACTTGTCAAATACAGTATCATCATATCTTTCACTTTCAGAAAAACTACGATGATATGGATTATCAAAATCGAGATCATAATCACGATAGATAGTAATCAAATATAAATTATCAAATTGAGTATAGGAACTTATCAGAAGTGCGCTTGGATCATCTCCAATTTTACCAAGTTCACCATCTTTTTCTAACTCTGCGTATTCACCCTGAATGGAAGTATTGTTAAGGACTGTTCGCCAATCGAAACCAACAACTCTTCTAAAATCTCTATCTCCGTATTCCGCTGTCTTTGTAGAATACATATTTGTAATTTCATTATCGGTAATTTTCCATTTATTAAAATGATAATCATCGGCAATTAAAATTCCTTTCAGTTCATCCCCTTCGGGAACTACAAATTCTCTATCATATCTTGCTTCATATCCAGTAAAACCGAGATGAGTTCCAATAAAGGGTGAATATTCAATGTGCCCACCAATAATATCTTCCTGTAATACATCGAGTCTTGGTGCAATTCTTACTTGATTCACATTTCCTGCATAATCATTGAAGAATGTCTCTGCTTCTTCCAACTCATCATTAGAGAAGCGATTTGTCATATTAATATATCCGAGAATATAGTCATCATCATCCAGTTCACCATTTTCATTACTGTCATAAACTACTGCATCTTTTTTATCGGAAGAGAGGAAGACAACGGCATTCATATTGTTTCTTTTCCAATCTAAAGCAATGCCTCGTAAGGCATATTCCTGTGTTCTGGAGATGTCACCAATAATTCCAGTGATTCTTTTATTAAAGCCGTATCCGGTTTTTCTGGGACTGTAGGAATCTGTATTTTCCATAACCAATCCTTCCCCGAAAGTAGCTCTGAAATTTCCAGCATATACTTTTAGGAAATTGTTTCCTAAAAAATTGATGTTATTCTCATAACCAACATAGTATTTCCCGTCTTCAAAAAGGGTTCTGGAATTGCTGTCAAATATAGTCGTTGAACCTTTTGGGGTCTCATAAATAAAACCGGCTTTAAATTGATTTTTATAACGCATTCTAAGTTTATTCATGATAGAAGCGCGATGGGATTCCATATTGAAATATCCCCAATAGGATTGTCTTTTGATAACAGGTGTATCAGGATCATCATCATTTGGTGGATCTAATCTGATCATTGATTCTAGATACATCTCTTTCTCAGTATCTCCATAAGGACTATCGTTGTATTTCATCTGGTAATCAAAATAGAGATCCCGTACTTCCGGTTGTTCTTTATAGTAAATATAATTTTGCAGATTTTTTGCTCCGTAATATGAAATCCCGGGTGATTTACGAAGATCACGATAACTCGATATAGAATCCCCAACAGCTACTCTATTCAAAATTGCTGCAACATCTATAGGAGATGTATTTGGAAGGTTTAAAATATCTGAGAAAGCAAGCTTATTAATATTTCTGGGAGATATAAGATAGTCTTCCCAAATATCGCTCATCCCCTCCTGCAACCCCTCGTTACTGCCTAATCGTTCTATTAAATAATAGATATCATCACGACGTTGTGCAGATTCATCTTTCTCATCATAATGAGAAACCGAAACAAGCGGTTTTAGTAAATTCAGAGTTTCCTGATCTATTGATTCAATTTCGCGAAGCTGATATATACTCTGAAAAAAACTATTGTAGAAACGATAATCGTAAATATCGTTTGCTTGCTTATCCGTAATGGGTAATTGAGTTTTTAATTCGAGCAAAGTTGCAGTATTCAGATCTATCTTAGCTTCTGCAATTGAAATGATTAACATAATTAAAAGCGAAACCATTAATAATTTTTTCATATTTCGATTTTTCCTTTATTAATATCAGATAATTTACGTTGAACATTCTGATTTTTGTTAAAAAAAAATTTCACCTTTTAGTTGTAAAGTATTTTTCTTTTAATTTATAATAATAAAACAAATGAGAAAAAACAAAATCACAGCATATAGATAATGAAATAAAAAAGATTTGACAAAGAGAATGCAACTCAGATTCTGTGTCAGAAGATTTTGGAGG
>JAUVKM010000070.1 GCA_030596265.1 Candidatus Cloacimonadota bacterium | reverse complement strand
GATGAATTGAATTCATTAACTGATTCGGAACTACATAACCTTTGTGGAAAATTAGATTTGCAACAGCTTGTATTTACAATTAGTAAAGTGGATGTTGTAATTACAAATGATAGCGGACCAATGCATATTGCTGCGGCATTAGAAAAACCGCAAATTGCTATCTTTGGAGCAACTCATCCCAAACTGGGATTTGCTCCCATGAATAGAAAGGCAATAATTCTTTCTGCCAATCTGAAATGTCAACCGTGTTCTCTTCATGGCGGTGAGAAGTGCCCAAAAGAACATTTTGATTGTATGAAATCAATTTCTATTAAGCAAATACTAAATTCTCTGAAAACATTAATAAGTTGAGATACCCTTTAAATAAAGTCTCAACTGTAAATATGCTTTACACAGGGAAAACATAGTTGACAAATTATTCTTAATAATTTTTTTAAACTTGATCTAAATGATTAAAAGAGGTTTCTATGAATACTAAACTCGAAAAAGTAATGGAACAGTTTGTAACAAAAGATAATAAACTCAGCCATAATATCATAAATTTTCTCGAATCAGGTAATAGCAAGATTATTGAAATAATTGGTGGCATTGGTTCGGGGAAATCCTTTATTGTCCAAAATTTAATTCAGATAATGAAGGATGAAAAAATCCAGTTTGAATTTTATTGTCCCCGCATATTCCAATACAATCATTTTAAGCAGATATTGCAGTTGATCACAGATATCAATGATCATGAATATGATAAGATCATTGATGAATCTGAGAAATACAATTTTGAAAACAAATATGATCTTTTTTATTTCTTTTCAGAGTACTTGAGAAAAAAGAAATTATTTAAATCCAGGAACATAATAATCTATGAAAATTTCTATATTGATGAATATACAAGAGATTTCATCAAATATATAATTCAATATTCAAAACGCCAAAATATCCAATTTATTATATTTACAAGGAAAGACACTTTCCCATTTTCCAAAAAGATCACAATTGAGATTCCGGGAAAAGAACAAATTGCAAATATGTTACAAAATATTCTGCCAAAAAAAGGAGAATCTATAATTTCGGAAAGTGAGATCATTCACAATATTTCAGGTGGAAATTTATCAATAATAGATTATATAATCAACAACCTGATTTTTAAGAATAAAACATTTGATTTTGATTCTTTTCTTAAAAAGAAGATTGGTCTTAAAACTATCTATTCCCAGCATATTAAAGAACTTAACCAAAAACAACGTAAACTTCTTTTTCTGATTTTTCTGCTCGATACGGATGCTTCTGAAACAAGAATTAAGAAAGTTAGTAAACTAACTTCTATAGTCAAAGATTTGGATGTACTGTTAAAAACCAGATTAATAATGAAATACGATGATAATTATTATATAAAGAAAAAATCTGTAATAAATAATTACTTTGAAAAATTACCGGACAAAGAACAAAAAGAATATTCTGTGGCTATTTTGAATTTTATCGAACCGGAATTTAAAAAAGATCTCTGCGTTATGTTGGGAGAAGTCTCTGCCAAATGTTTTGAAGAAAGCATTTCTTCTTTTTCAAAATTGAATGATTATCAATCACTAATAAAAGTATATAAATTGTATATTAAACTAATTTCTAAACCGGAAAAAAAAATTGAAATTCTTCTCAATTTAGGAAGAGCAAATAGAATACTTGGGAAACTGGATGTCGCAGCTGAACATTTCCGGAAAGCCCTGAAAATTGCTGTGGAAAATTCATTACCTTTAGGTGAGGTTGTATTTAGGCTTGCAAAAACCCTTTATGCCATGAATTCCTCGGTTTTTGCATTGGAATTATTAAAAAAATATACCATCGATCCTAATAAAATTGAATTGATCCTGAAAACTAATTTATTAAAAGTAAATATTCTTTTGAATCTTGAAAAGATGGATGAAGTTGTAGAGTTGGCAGAATCAGCTTTGTATATGGCAGATCAAATCAAAGATGCTAATGCCAGGTTTAAAATTAAGGCTGATTTTAGAAAACTAAAAGGTACAATTGCTTATTGTTTAGATGATTGGAAAAAGGCAAAAAATGAATTCAATGAAGCTGAAAAGCTTTATACCAAGGTCAATAATATCGAAGGATTAGCAGCAATTTACAATAATCTGGGGGTGCTGGCAATTCATCAAGGAAATATGAAAGATGCAGAAACCCTCTATTTTAAAAGCCTGAAATATGAAAAACGATGTTATAATCTTAGTGGGATTTCTGTATGTTACATTAATTTGGGTAGTTTGTTTGAAGATAAAAATAATTATAAAAAATCTATTCATTCTCTTAATGAAGCTTTAGAAATACAAAAATTACTGAATGACAAATTTAAAACTATCAGCATTTACATCAACATTGGTGTTTATTATATGGATAAAGGAAAATACGAGAAAGCTGAAGAAGCGTTTAATAACTCTTTAGAGATTGCCGTAGAATTCAATATGTATAAAAATATAATCTCAATTTTAAATAATCTGGGTGCGCTTTTCTTCACATCCGGCAATTTTGAAAAGGCGATAAATTACTATGAACAAGCCATTACAAAATCTAAAGATTCCAATTTTTCGGAAGGATTAATAAGATCGTATAATAATATCGGTGAACTCTATGAAAAGCGTGGAGAGTTTAATTTGGCATATGATTATTATTCAAAAAGTATGGAACTTTTACCCAGCATCTCAGACGAGTATATGAAAGCAGAACTTTATGGTAATCTTGGTAGTGTATTAACATCTCTTCATAAATTTAAGGAAGCCTATGCATATCTGGTAGAAAGTTACGATTTCTTTAAAGGCTTAAATGCGAAAGATAAAATAATAGAAGGTGCTTTAAATCAGGCTTCCTATTTTATTAAAACCAGAAATTATGAAAGCGCAGATTATTATTTAGATTTTGCTCAGAATCTTGCTGAAGAGATAGGTAATGATTTTTACTTAGGAAAATGTTCACATCTGTATTCATTACTGGTAAAAGATGACAGAATAAAAGCTTTGGATCTGTTGAAAAATGCGATCGAGTACTTTGTGAAATCAAATAGTAATATCGAGCTGGTTATTGCCAATTATGATTTTGCTTCTCTGCTTCTGGAAGAAGAAGATTGGGAACAGGCATTACAGATACTTAACGATAATATAAAATTGATCAAGGGATTGGGTGCTATCAAAATATTGGAAAGAAATGAGATCCTGATCAAAAAAGTTAATAATAAATATTCTGTCGAACTTAAAGAATCCAGAGTTCAGGAAACACTATTAAATAAGTTCTATGAAATAACTCAAGAACTTAATGATATTGCCGATTTTGATTTAGTGATCGATACGGCATTAGATAAATTAGTAAATTTTGCAGATGCGGAAGGCGGGATATTTACACTTTATAATAATGAAATGGTAAAAGATTCATGGGAATATGTTATCTTGAAAGGAATTTCCGGAGGGGATGACGATCTTCCAAAGTTTATGAAATTGATCGATGAAATTTATAATGAAGGATCGAGCCAAAATTATAAACAACCGCACTTCGCACCTAAATACAATAATATCATTCTCTTCCCGCTGATAGTACGGAATGATAAAAAAGGCATCGTATGTCTCTTCACTAAACACGGATCTCATTATTTCACCGAAAAAATGTTTAACCTCATAAGTGCACTTTGTAATCAGATTGTTGTAATTGTAGAAAATATTTCATTTGAAAACTTACAAAAATCTCATGAAAGTATTCGGGAAGAATTAGCTTCTTCAAGTACTTTTGCTAATATAATAGGAAAAAGTGAGAAAATACAGAATATTTTTCGTATGATCGAAAAAATAAAAAATACTCCAACTTCAGTCCTTCTGGAAGGACCAAGCGGAACCGGAAAGGAACTTATTGCCAGAGCTATCCATTATAACAGCAATAGACGCAACAAACAATTTGTAGCACAATATTGTGGCGCATTACCGGAAACCCTGTTGGAAAGTGAATTATTCGGACATGTAAAAGGATCGTTTACAGGGGCAACACATGATAAAAAAGGTCTTTTTGAAGTTGCTGACGGAGGAACGTTCTTCTTGGATGAAATCGCAGATATAAGCCTTTCTACTCAGGTAAAACTTTTAAGGTTTTTGCAGGAAGGCGAAATTAAGAGGGTCGGTTCTACTCAAACGCATCATGTGGATGTGCGTGTGATCTGTGCTACAAACGTTTCATTAAAAGAGAGGGTAGAAAGTGGTGAATTTAGAGTGGATCTCTTTTATCGGCTTAATGTGATAAAGGTTGATGTCCCCTCTCTACAGGAAAGAAAATCTGATATTCCACTTTTAGCTGTTCACTTCCTGGATAAATACTGTCAGAAAATCAATAAAAAAGTTAATGGTATTACCGAAGAAGCCATGAAATATCTCATGAATTATAGTTGGCCCGGAAATATCAGACAGTTAGAAAATGAAATTGAACGGGCGATTACACTTTCGGAAGCAGATTCTTCAATCAAATCTTCCGATCTTTCCGAAGAGATTTTCCATTATAAACAGCACACGGAGACAGTACAACTTTTAGAAAACAGATCTATGAAAGAAGCAGTTGAAAAATTGGAAAAAGAGATGATCGTTAAAGCTCTTGATGAATATGGTGATAATCAAACAAAAGCTGCGAAAGCACTTAATTTAAGCAGGCAGGGGCTTATAAAGAAAATGCAGCGGTATGGAATAAGGAAGTAATTCTTTTTATTAACTTTAATAAATTTTATTAGGATAGTCAATGAAAGATCATTTTAACTTTGTAGCACTTGATATTGAAACTACAGGTTTCGATTTTATCAAAAATGAAATAATCGAAATCGGCGCAATTCGCTTTGAGAAAGGTAAAGAAAAGGATCGTTTTTCAATTTTTATTAAACCGCAAACTCCAATACCGAACTTTATTAAACGACTTACGAATATTACCGATGAACAACTGGCATCCGGAGAGACACTTACAAATGCGCTTAAATCTCTTAGCAAATTTCTTAAAAATGATATTGTGATTTGCCATAATACATCTTTTGATATTGGATTTCTAAATGCAAAATATAAAGAAAAAGGTTTGCCGAAGATCTTTAATCAAACCCTCGATACACTCGATCTGAGCAGAATTTATTTACCATTTATTGTTAATCATAAATTGGGTACCGTAGCAGAATATTTTAAGATCGATCTTTCCAATGCTCACCGTGCAATATTTGATGCTAAAGCTACCGGAGATATTCTTCTGGAACTTATAGATTTCATCCTGAAAAATATTCCAATGCGAATCAACCATAGATTATTTGAAGTGTCAAATCTTCAATTGAATAACATAGGGCTATCACGATTTATAGAGAAAATTGTAGAGCATCAAAAAACGACTGCACTTTTAACAAAACAGAAATCCGGTATAGATTTCCATAATCGAAATTATATTGAACACAATCCCAAAAAAGCAGAAGATATTTCGATCGATACGGTTTTTGGTAAAAATGGTATTTTTAGTAAACATTTTGATAAATATGAACTGCGTGAAGGTCAGATAGATATGGCAAAGGCAGTTCTGGATAATTTTGAAAAAATGGAATTTTTGCTGGTCGAAGCGGGAACAGGAGTTGGAAAATCTCTGGCGTATTTGATCCCTTCCATTAAATATACACATCGCGAGACTAAGAAAGTAATTATTTCCACAAACACAAAAAATCTTCAGGAACAACTATTTTACAAAGATCTGCCTATTGTTAAAGACTGTGTTAATATCCCATTTAAAGCGACCCTTCTTAAAGGCAGGAACAATTACATTTGTGAAAAGAGATGGCTGGAAAGTGCTTTGGATCTGGATAAAATAATCTCTTCCGAAGAGGTGAATTCCTATATGAATTTAATAGTCTGGAAGGAATTTACCAAAACCGGAGATATTTCGGAAAATAGTTCATTCAATATGAACAGAGATAGAAGAGTTTGGAAAAAAGTTTCCTCCGATAGCTTTCTTTGCCGCAAGAGGAGATGTCCGCATTTCAAAAGTTGTTTCTTGATGGATATTCGAGGTAAAGCAGAAGTATCAAATCTTGTGATCATTAATCATCATCTGCTTTTGGCAAATATGCAAAGTGAAAATGCTGTTCTCGGTGAGTTTGATAATTTAATTATCGATGAGGCTCACAACTTGCCGCATCTTGCTCCCACGGAACTTGGTGTTAGTCTTTCCTACCCTGATTTCAATAATTTTTTCAATCAACTTCATTCTGTTTGGAATAAATATCAAACGGGAATTCTGGTCAGGCTGCGAATTACAGCTAAGAAAAGTGATTTCCCATCTAAAAAGGAACTGCTTTTAAGAATTGAAGAAACAGAAAAATTAATCGATGATAAAAAAGATATTTTTGCCGAGTTCTTCAAAAAGATCGGTGATGTGGTTAATGAGAAAGGCAGTTATGGGAAATTGCGAATTGTAAATACTGATGATCATGTTTTCCTTACCGAAGATCTTGAGAAGATCATTATTTTCTGGCAGGAATTCTCCCGAAGTTTTATGAGTGTTAAAAATATTCTGGGTGATGTAAATAAACAACGTTTCATTGAATATGATAAGCATAAAGAAGCACTGGACAGCATTGTGAATATGATCTCAGAATATCATAACGTGCTTTCTATAATGTATAATCCGGAGTTAAAAGACTTTGCTTACTGGATGGAATCCTTCCAGACAAGTGATAAAAAATATCCTTCCGGTGTGTTGGTTTATTGCCCGTTAAATATAGACAGGATATTAAATGATAAATTATATTCAACAGTGGATTCGATAGTTTTCACTTCCGCCACGATCGCAATTCGTAATAATTTTAAGTATTTTGCCAATCGAATGGGATTGAATCTTCTGGAAGAAGGTTTTGTTCAGGAATTGGTCGTGAAATCTCCTTTTGATTATCAGAAACAGACCATGGTGCTGGTTGCCGGATTTCTCCCCGACCCTAAAGATAGATTTTTCTCCTCGCAGAGTATTGAGATAATTCGGAATGCAGTCGAGATAACAAAAGCCGGAACAATGGTACTTTACACTTCCTACAAAAACCTAAATGAAGCCTATGATACTTTAAGTGAGGAGATGTACAGCAAAGATATTCTGCTGCTCACGCAGGGAAAAGGGCTGGGACGCTCAGCAATGCTGAAAGAATTTCAGAAGAATAAAAATTCAGTACTTTTTGGAACTAACTCATTTTGGGAAGGTGTTGACGTGTCGGGTGAATCTCTGCAATTACTTGTTTTATATAAACTGCCCTTCATGGTTCCTTCCGAGCCGATCGTAGAAGCTTATCTGGAAAAACTGGAAGCTGAAGGAAAAAACAGTTTTATGCACTATATGCTGCCAAATGCTTTATTAAAATATAGGCAGGGTTTTGGCAGGCTTATCAGACACAAAACTGACCGCGGTGTTGTTCTGGTACTCGATAACAGAATATTCACAAAAAGATATGGTCAGTATTTTAAGGATACAATTCCTGCTCGTACGTTCATACCTCAAACTGATATTGAAATTTATGATCATCTGAGCAAATGGTTCAAGAACAGACGTTAATGTTTTAGTAACGTAAACATTTATTGTCGGCTTTGCAGAGCTAAACGACATATTCTTTCTTGTTTGCGAAAGTAACCCTTCCGAAGGTTATGTAACTCTACAGGAGTCCTAAACCTTCGCAAGGGTTCAAAACCTAATCACTAAATTCAATTTATCTGAGTCAACTCCACTCAAGGCTAACTCATTAAAAATAGTAAAATTACAAAAAAAATAAAAAAGATTTGACATATAAAACTCGAATTTGATTTTGACATCTCGTGCAAAAGCCAAGGTAGCAAAACAAAAGAAGCTACTTTAAAGCCAAGCCTGCATGACAGGCTTTTAGATCTTTGAGGAGGAAAAAATGGCTAAAGAAAAATTTGTGAGAAGTAAACCTCACGTGAACGTTGGTACAATTGGTCACGTAGATCATGGTAAAACCACACTTACGGCAGCTATTACGCTTTACCTCAGTAAAAAAGGTGGAGCAGAATTTGTAAGCTTCGATAACATCGATAATGCTCCTGAGGAAAAAGAGCGTGGAATCACAATAGCTACAGCCCACGTAGAGTATGAGACAGAGAAGCGTCATTATGCTCATGTGGATTGTCCGGGACATGCGGATTATGTAAAGAACATGATAACCGGAGCAGCTCAGATGGACGGAGCTATCTTAGTGGTAAGTGCAGCCGACGGTCCAATGCCTCAGACTCGTGAGCATATATTGCTTGCCCGTCAGGTTGGAGTACCTGCAATGGTTGTATTTTTAAACAAAGCCGACCTTGTAGATGACGATGAACTTTTAGAATTAGTAGAGATGGAAGTGCGTGAACTTTTGGAAGAGTATGAATTTCCTGGAGATGAGATTCCAATCATTACAGGATCAGCCTTGAAAGCACTTAATGGTGAGCCTGAAGGCGAAGCGACAATTCAAGAGTTGATGGATGCGGTAGATTCATACATTCCGCTTCCTGATCGTGATACAGACAAACCTTTCTTGTTACCGGTAGAGGATGTATTTTCAATATCCGGTCGTGGGACAGTAGCTACCGGTCGTATTGAACGTGGCGTTATTAAGGTAGGCGAGAAAATAGAGCGAGTAGGAATTCGTGAGACAATAACAACAACTTGTACAGGTGTTGAGATGTTCCGTAA
>JAUVKM010000139.1 GCA_030596265.1 Candidatus Cloacimonadota bacterium | reverse complement strand
AGTTATGGTAAAAGATAGTGATAATTATGCTGTTTTCGGACAAGCAGTTCAATTTAGAACCGATATGGGTTATTTAAATCCAGGAGAAGCTATTACTGATAGTAGTGGTATTGCTACTGCAAAATTCCATGATGGTAATGCAACTATAGAAGCAATCATTGGAAATGTTTCAGAATCAATTGAAATTTATATTGATGGAGTTCCACCTCAAGATGTAAGCTCAATTGGATTTGATATCTCAGATCAAGTTCTGATCAATGTTCAGGGAACAGGTGGTACAGAGACTGTTGAACTTGTGACAAGTCTTTATGATAACTCAGGTCAACTGATCAATCAAGCACAAACTGTCTATTTTGAATTGCTTGTTGCACCGGAAGGAACTAACATTAATAATGTTGGATTAAGTGACAGCACAACATCAATTGCAGGAAAGGCTTCTGTTAACATTAATAGTGGAACACATTCCGGTATTGTTACATATCGCGTTCACACATATAATCTTGAAAATACCGAGATCAGTGTGCAAAAATCTAATATCGTTGTTGCCAGTGGTTTAATAAATACTGTAGAATTCTCTATTGGTGGTCATAGTAGTGGAGTAGATATGGGTAGCGGTATATGGAAAGTAGAGGTATCAGCACTTCTTAATGATATTGAAGGTAACCCTGTAGCTCCTGGTACTGCTGTATGGTTCTCACTTCCAGAAAATCCGGAGTGGGCTTCTATTATTCCACAAGCGTATGTTAACAATCAAAATGCAATGGGAGATTCACTAGAGGGAGTTGCTTATACTTATCTTAATTATAATGGCTCTTATACAAATGAAACAATAGATGTAAGAATTGAATCTGGAATTGGTGACATCTTTGAAGGTGAACTTGTTCTTCCAATTCAATCTCCTGTAATAGATATTGCTGCGGTTCCTCTTCATGTAGACTGGGATGAATACAATAATCCTTCAGATTGGCGTGATCATTCTGCTGCGTTATCTCCTTATGTTGAGATCACAGTAATGGATGGACAAAATAATTTAATCGCAAATCAGGAAATCATTTTCACATCAACCTTAGGGGTACCGGTACTACCTACACAATTCAATATGATTCCTACAAATCCATCTTTCACTCCTGCTTATACAGGAATGACAGATGAAAACGGGCATTTAATTCAATACTTCCGTTTTTATAAATATGAATGTCCTGAACCAGTACCATCACCACCAGGAACAACTACCGGTTCAATTACTGCTTTGATCCTTGGTACGAATACATCAAACCAGGTTACGGTTATTCTAAGAAGATACATAGATTAATAAAGAAAAGGGAGAAGAATAAATGAGTTTTAATCCTCAATTTGCCAGGCTAGGTGAAGTGTTAGTTCATCTTGGTGCTGCTAATGAAGAGCAAATTAGTGAAGCAGCACAAAAACAGAAAAGTTTCGGACTTAAGATCGGGGGGACATTACTAAAACTCGGTATTATTTCTGAGAAAGATCTTCTGGATGCATTACATCTTCAGCTTGAATATGAAATAATCAAAGAAGATGAACTTCTTGAATTGAACTCTGAAGTTGTAAAACTTATCCCTGAACCTTTTGCGGTAGAAAATAGAGTTATTGCTCTGCGTAAACAAGAAAATACAATGGTAGTTGCAATGACGGATCCTGATAATATTGTTATTCAGGATAGTCTGCAAAAACTTTTGGGATTGAATATACTTCCAATGCTTATTGGTGACTCTACACTCGCGGATACTCTTGAAAAATATTACAAGGGTATTCGTACATCTTCTCAAATGGAAGATGCAGTGGGTAGTTTTGAATTTGTAGCTGTTGATGAAGATGAAAATGAGATCACAATTGATAGCAAAGCTGATGCCGATGCACCTGTTGTGAAGCTTATTAATCTCATTATTACTGAAGCTATCAAATCAAATGCAACTGATATTCATATAGAGCCTCTTACAAATAATACACGTGTGAGATTCAGGATAGATGGTGCGTTGCGTGAAGTTATGTCACCACCGATCGGGCTTCATACAGGGATGGTTTCACTTGTAAAAGTAATGTCAAAATTGAATATTGCAGAACGAAGATTACCACAGGATGGTCATATTTCACTTAAAACATCTATGAAAAGTGTGGATGTTCGTGTTTCTATTACACCTACGGTTACTGGAGAAAAGGTTGTGATGCGCCTTCTGGACAAAGGGGAATTTGGTTTTAATCTTACTACTCTTGGCTTTTCGAAAAGTGATATGAAGATATTCCATAAATGGATTAAACGTCCTTATGGAATTATGATCGTTTCCGGTCCTACAGGTAGTGGTAAATCAACTACACTTCATGCTGCGTTAAAAGAGATAAAGAATATCGAAAACAACATTGTAACAGTTGAAGACCCGGTAGAATATAGACTGGATGGAATTACGCAGATCGAAGCGAAAGAGAAGATTGGACTTACGTTTGGAAAAGCACTTCGCTCTGTACTTCGTCAAGACCCGGATATCGTACTAATTGGTGAGATCCGTGACGAAGAAACTGCTGATATTGCTATCAAATTCTCACTTACTGGTCACCTTGTGTTTACTACGCTTCATGCTAATGATGCTCCATCAACTATTACGCGTCTTGTTGATATTGGTATCCCTGCATATTTGGTTGCATCTTCTTTGAATCTTGTTATGGCTCAACGTCTGGTTCGTAAGATTTGTAAATATTGCATCGAAGACTATATTCCAAAGAATTCAGAACTTATTGCAGCCGGTATCTCAAAAGAAGAAGCAAAAGAGATCAACTTTAAGAAGGGTAAGGGATGTGTTCATTGTGATAATACAGGATTTTCCGGTAGAACCGGTATCTTTGAGTTAATTGAAGTTAATGCTGAAGTCAGAAAGCTTATTTTTGCTGGAGAAAACCAGGATGTTATCCGTGAAGCAGCTATTAGAAATGGGATGCACTCTCTACATGCCAGTGGAATTGATAAAATGAAACTAGGATTAACAACCATTAGTGAGGTTGTTAAATTAACCGTTTTGGATGAATAAAATCGATAATTAATAAGGAAATAATATGGCAGTTTTTCAATATATAATTAAGGACGTAAAAGGTCTTCGTGTAGAAGGTACATTAAAAGCTACCTCTATGGATGAAGCTGTTGATAAATTAACAAAAGAAGGAAGCATTATTATTTCGGTGAAGCCCGGTAAAGAAGGAGCATTCAGCGGAAAATTATCCATGTTCGATAAAATAATGCTAACCTTCTATAAAATTCGGACTGGTATAAGTTTAAAAATTCTTGTGTTCTTTACACGCCAGTTAGCTACTATGTTCTCTGCAGGTTTAACTATTGAGAAATCATTAACAAACCTGGCGAGGGAAGAAAAGAATAAAAGATTTCAAAAGGTTCTACTCAGGCTATCAAATGACATTAAAAAAGGATATAGCTTATCAGAATCAATGGAACTGCATCCCGGTGTATTTAACTCACTATATATTGCATTAGTAAAAGCCGGTGAGGTTTCTGGAACGCTTCATACAGTTCTTGATGAGCTTGCTACATATTTGGAGAAGATTGAAGATACGCGACGAAAAGTGTGGTCTGCTCTTTCATATCCAATATTTATTCTTGTTTTTCTTGCATTTGTAGTATGGGGGTTATTCTATTTCATTATTCCAATGTTTGCAGGAGTTTATGAAAGTTTTGGTGCAGATCTTCCAGCTCCAACTGTAGCCGCTATAATGATTAGTAATGTTGTTCGAGAGAATGTTTTCTTTACGGGTTTGGCTCTATTAGCATTTTTAATGGCTTTCTTCCTGTTCTATCTTTCAGAAAGAGGACACATGATCGTTGATACTATTATACTTAAATTTCCGGTAATTGGATATTTGATAGAAAACTCCATTATGAGTAAATTTGCCAGAACATTTAGTATTTTGATGTATGCCGGTGTTCCAATTATGGATACCATGGAACTGGTTGAAAAAGTTGTTCAGAATGCAGTTATAGAAAAGGCTTGTAAACAAGCTCGAGGTTTAGTGAAAGAAGGTTATACTGTTGCAGGTGCTTTTAAGAAAACAAAAGTATTTCCATCAACACTTCTTCAGCTTATTTCAACCGGTGAAGAAACAGGTGAAATGGATAGTCTGCTGAAAAAAGCAGCCGAATTCCATCAAAAACTTGTTGACTCAGTTGTAGAAAGGCTTACATCGCTTATTGAGCCTATGATGATCATAATTATGGCAGGGTTAGTAGGATATATCATTATTATCATTTATCTGCCAATATTCAACCTCGGACTTGCAATTAGTTCGGGAATGAAATAAAGAAAATTAATGCCCGGATAACCGGGCATTTTTATTATGCTCTATCTAATAATATTCATATTCGGAACAGTTATTGGAAGCTTCTTCAATGTATGTATTTCTCGAATCCCAAATAAAAAATCAGTTATTTTTCCCGATTCATCCTGTCCTACCTGTAAAACAAAAATAAAACCATATCACAATATTCCGATCATAAGTTATATTTTACTAAGAGGTAAATGTGCATATTGCGGAGCGAAGATCAATATACACTATTTGCTTGTGGAATTATTAACACCCATTTTACTGATGCTTCTTTTTGCAAGTCAGGATGCAGAAATTACGTTAGTTTTTTTTAAATATGCAATTTTTATTTCGTTTGGATTGATTATTCTTTTCATTGATCTATATCATTATATAATACCAGATAAATTATCGCTTTCTCTTATCGTAATTGGTTTAATATTCTCATTTCTCCCAAATACCGATATTGGGTGGATGTTTGCTGGTATTGGGGCTTTATCTGGTTTTCTTCTTTTCCTGTTCACTGCTTTCCTCTTTCAAAAAATTACAGGTAAGGAGAGTCTTGGTGGTGGTGATATCAAACTTATAGCGGCGATTGGTGCCTTTCTTGGAGTTGAAGGAACACTTTTCACAGTTCTATTCTCATCATTGATCGCTATTATTGTGCTGTTAATTTTAAAACATGATCGAAAAAAACATTTTCCATTTGGTCCTTTTCTTATCGTTGGAGCTTATGCTTACATTCTTGCTGGAGATACTTTAATAGAACTATATCTAAGATTGTATAATATATATTAATTATATAACCAATCTTTATTAAAATAATTTTAGCAACGAACTAAAACGAACAAAACCAACGAAAGAAGGCTATAAAAAGTATGTGATAAAAGCTAAAAAAAGATGTCATTCTGACGTTTCTTAAATCCTTTCTGGTCAGAATCTCGTGCAATCCTTATAGCTTTTCTTCTCAAATTATCAATTAACATTAATCCGAGATTGTTTTCTGATTTTCAATATGTAGCTTAGAATATAAATATTATTTTCGATAAGTTATTATTAATTATTAATATTAGTTGTCGTTTTGCTTCACAAATTCAACAAATATTGTTCGCTGTCATTGAATTTAAATATATAAAACCGATGTGTCTTCTTACGTAAAATTAGACTTATCTGCGTTTATCCGTGGTTCATAAAAAAATGGCACGCCCGAGAGGACTCGAACCCCTAACCCTCTGATCCGAAGTCAGATGCTCTATCCAATTGAGCCACGGGCGCACATAAAACAATATTATTTTGGCTCAATTTTATGTCCAATATTTTAAATTGCAGTTAGGATAAATAAGACGAAAAGAGATATTATAAAATGTATTGATGGTACCTTTAATCTTATTGAGAGCTTCGTCTCGATTAAATTTTGGAGCGGCTTTTTCTATTTCAATCATTTTAATATTTTCTATTTGACTTCTAAGTTACATTTAATCAAATTCGGATTTGCATTAATTAAATTGATTTAAAGGAAACGAAATTGAACATGAACATTGATTTAAACGAATTAGACTTGGGCTATTGATGAGTTGTACAATAACTACCGGAAAAAAGTTATTATACAACAAAATTACTGTAACTATAGGTTAGTTATGTACAATAAAAAAATTGACGCAGCGTACATATGATAGGCAAAATACGCTTCGTTTTTTTGCCTATTGGGGCGAGCGTGTAACCCGCACGTTAGCCTCAGCGAACTTCGCCTATCATGCGTGTTTGCGTCATTAAGCGAAAGCGAGCTTTCTTTCTTCACACGCAACACACGC
>JAUVKM010000055.1 GCA_030596265.1 Candidatus Cloacimonadota bacterium | reverse complement strand
TACTTGCCATATCTAATTTCGGAAGATAGAAAATTAAGTAAAAGCTTGTTAGCTGTTTTGGAAATTTCTGCTGGTAGATTCGTTTCCTATCTTGCTTTTGGCGCGATAGCCGGTTATACCGGAGCCCAAATTGCATCAGTTAATCGGGAACTATTTACCTCTATTGCTTACATTTTACTATCAGCCTATCTAGTGCTTTCAGCTGTGAGAACCAATAAAAAGGTAAAAAGTTGTCATATTCCTAAAATGGCAAGATTTACTAAAAGTGCCTTTTTACTTGGAATTCTTACTGGGATCAATTTTTGCCCATCATTTCTAATTGCACTTTCTAAAGCAGTTGATCTGAGTGGTGCACTCAGTGGGATGATGCTGTTTTTAGGATTTTTCTTTGGAACATCGGTTTTCTTAATACCTCTTGCATTTATCGGGCAGATTTCAAAGGTCAGTAGAATGAAATTGATCGCTCAATATGCTTCGATTCTGGTTGCGATCTGGTTTACATTCAGTGGGGTTAAGGGACTTGTTCATTATTATCAGCATGTAAAATTAGAAGCCCAGCCGGCACGATTAGTAGAAGCTTTCAACCCAAATATTCCCTTAGCTGTTATAGCGTCAGAAGATAATTCTGTTTACTTTACAACATTACGAGATTCGCTCAAGAATTATATTCCACAGGATGTTCATTACTTCCAATATAGTGAATCTATTCATGATTCCATAAATAAATTCTCTGAAATCGTTCTAGTTATTGATTCTTCCATATTAAATGAAAGCTTTGATAACTATGATTATTTCAAAGTTGAGCCTGATTACGATTTATCCAGAATGCTAAAATTTATGAAGTTCTATACTTTTAAAACCAGAACTTATCTGCATTGGGAATTTATCGAGAGAGAAGAATAAATAGAGAAATTATCAGCAACGAACCTGTCTTCGTTGAAACTTCGGCATGGCAGGCAAAAACGAACAATTAATGTTGACTTTGCAAAGCAAAACAACATCTTCTTTAAAATAACCATAAAGAGCACCAGTCTTCGCCAAGGCTACGCCGGGCATGCGGAGAACACGGAAAAAAAATTAGTCGTCCTGACGAATCTCTCACGTTGTTCTCCATAGGAAGGATTGACAACACATACTAAATTATTCCCTAACTCTTCATTAAAAGAGCAGAAGTAAGACTCCTCCAGCCTTCGTTTATCTAATAAAAAACTATGGCTTGGCAGGCAGAGTGACGAGTAAATTGTCATTCCCACGAGAGTGGGAATCAATAACTAATTTAATTAGAAAAAACAACAAAAGATTTGACAAAGCTTTCATTTTTTTTTTTTCTGGAATTGTACTTAGTAATATTAGATAAAACAAAAGAAAAAATGCCTAAATAGAATTAGAATAGAAAAAGGAAGAGAGTGTTTCGATACAGCAAAGCTGGTACCCTTGCAAATGAATCTCCACAGCACTCTTCCCAAAGACATTAATAATTAACATCGATTGGATGTCAAAATATTTGTGGACTCTCTTCCTTCAATCTGTTTTGAAGGAGGTAGATATGTTGTTCATTATCTGTAAGAATAAGTTTGTGTAAAGAATCTCTTTTTAAAATCATTAACGTTTCCCGAGAAAGAAATTAATTGAATGTTAATCTTTTTAAAAAAGAGGAGATCGTTTTGTAGATTGGCGGGAAGAAGAGCGACTGTTTTTCTCCGAAAAGCCAACGCATGCAAGCCGACTCTTAATAGGAGAAATAAAATGCGTAGAAATACAATATTAATTATTAGCATCCTGGCGATGCTGTTGTTAGCAGGTAGTTTAGCTGCTGATTATATATATGTACATGTTACAAATACATGTAGTGTTGATCTTGATGTTTATGAAAGTGGTGTATTACAACGACATTGGGAATTTGAGGGAGATCCTGTTGATCCAGTTTGTCGTGAATTTGACCCAATACCAGGTTACACTTATACTGTAATAGCAGAAGGTATTCGATATGTTGGTTCATTTTATTATACCGATTCGGATTCTGGGTATCTCAGTTTAACTCATCCAGACATACTTCATCTGTATCTTGATGTTTCAGGAGAAAAACATGAGCTTCCTGCACAAGATTAATTGAATTATCAGCACTGGCAGTGTATTGTCAGTGCTGTTTTATTCCTCATTCCTAAGTGTTTACTCCGGCATTTGATGGATTGTCTTGGGAACGAGATGAGAGTAAACCTTGCGAAGGTCAAGTTCAGCAATAAGTCCAACAACCAAGCCTTAGGCTGGTAAACCTTCGCAAGGATTTTAATAATTCATTCAAGGAGTCAAAAATGAAAAAAGTAATATTCATAATATTGGTTTCAATAATCTTCTCATATCTCACTGCACAGGAATTTCAGATAGATAAAATAGGTGAAATTGCCTATGCACAGGAGTTCAAATCACCTGAAGCTATACAAATAATAGATAATCATCTTTTTTTCCTTAACCTGAACGGACTGGAGATATATGAAATAAATGAAGATGACAGCCTAACAAAGCTCTCGATTGTAACTATTCCTAGTCCCACCAGTATGGTCATATATGAACAGAATTGTTATATTGCATCCAGGGGATATGCTGTAGAAGGTTATCCCGGCAGAATATATAGAATTGACATAAGTAATACATCCGATCCTGAGATCATCGATCAAATAGAATACGATAATTATGGATATCTTAGGTTAAAGATTTTAGATAACAATTTAGTAGTTCAAACGAGTAGTTATTGGAATATTTTTTACAAATCTTACAGCTTGCCAGAAATGGGATATCTGGGTCAGGCAGTTGAAGATTATTTTTACGATAAAGTAAATGACAGCCTGCTAGTATGCCAGGAAGGATCTATATTGTACATCAAACATTATATTCCACATGGCAACTTTGTATTGATCGGTACGACCGATGTTTCCGCTTATTCTGATGGTAATTATAATTATGAACATTACAAGGTAATGAATGATACATTATTGGCAGCGGTAAACTTTAAAAATATTACATTTTGGGATATAAGCGATGTTACAAACTGGCAGTATCTTTCCCGTTATACTTTGCCGGCTAATATATTTATGTATGGAAATTATCAATATGGTATTATGAATGAGAATGTTATAATATTTACTTCTGATTTCATAAGACTACTTGATATATCTGATATTTTAAATCCAATTCTGGTTGATACATTGGATTTTCACTATTATTGGGGTGGGCAAGCTTGTGATTCTTATGAAAACAATTTATATGTAGGAACCGTTACCGAAGGGACTATGCACTACAGGATTGAAAATAATACTATTGAAAATTTAAATAGCTATTATGATCATAAAAGATTTTTCCTCGGTGATATGTACCAGGATAAAATTTTTGCAGGTTCTCTCCCCGGGGGGTATCAACTCTTTGATGTACAGAATCCCTTGGAACCTATTGATCAGGGATCATGGTTCGATGATAAATATTACCGAATGGCTCACAAAACAGGTGGTTGGATAATTTTAACAGATTACGAAGAATATACTTTAGATATCTATGATATAACAGATCCGGAAAACCCGGAACTGAAAAATACTCTCCCGCTCGATGATTATGGTTTTAGTGCTACTTATTGTTCCATTGATGAAACTGATCCATTTTCTTTTTACCTGTGTAATCAGCAAACAAACAAATTTTGGAAATTTGATATTTCGGAACAGGGGGAACCTGTTGAAGTATTTGAATATGATCTACCTTCTACTCCTAGAGATTTAGAAGTAATTAACTCCACAGCTTATATTACAATTGGAGATTACCCGTTTAACTTATTGATATTAGATGGTATCGAAGAAAATGAACCATACATAGCTAATGAATTTATTAGTTTTTCAAATGTTGAGTATTTAGATAATCAAGAGGACTACCTAATCTCGTTTGGTCTAGATCAATACGAACCAGGTAGAGTTTTTCATTTGGAAGATCCATTGAATCCTATTCTTTATTTTATTCCTCAATTCGGTTCAAGGATTTTTATTCGAGATAACTTATTATTTTCTCAGTATTGGCATATAATATCAGTTTATGAACATAATTCTTCAATTTCAGATCCTTTGGCAATATTCAATGGTTTAAATTATATTTACAACGTTGAATTAATCGAGCATGAAGGGATTAATTATTTATTAACTATAGAGATGGGTAATATAGGATTATTCGAATATACTTATGTGCCCAGTTCTACAGAAGATGAACTTCCTATACCAGAAATTACACTTTCCAACTATCCTAATCCCTTCAACCCTGAAACAACTATTTTGTTTTCTTTAACCACGGAGATCACGGAGGACACTGAGTTGACAATTTATAATATCAAAGGGCAGAAGGTGAAACAGCTTGTCAGCAATTCAGCCAATCAGTTCTCGGCAGGACAGCACTCGGTGGTGTGGGACGGAACAGATGAAAACAATAAACCTGTTTCATCAGGTGTTTATATGTATCAGTTGAAAGTAGATGGCAAAGCAATTGCCAGTAAGAAATGTTTGTTGTTGAAGTAGCGTACGTCAATGATAAACGCAACGTGCAACGTTGCGGTACAATAAAAAATGTAGCCCACAACTTTAGTTGTGGGGACAATGTAATTAGAAAAACGATATTCCCTCTTTCACGAAGAACAGGTAATATACCAATTATTAATAATAAAGATTGGATTGATAATTTTTAGTCAAAATAAAACAATTTGACAATCATCACCACAAATAAATCCTTAAAAAAAAGTAATATTTGGAGAGGATAAAATGACCGATAGAATTGAATTACTAAAAAAGCTAACTCTTGAATCAGGGATTTCCGGTAGTGAAAATAAAATTGCTGAAATAATGAAAGATGAATTGAAGGATTATGTATCTTTTAATAAAGACAATATGGGCTCAGTCACCTTTGAATATAAAGGCAGCAGTAAAAATCCGAAGATCATGTTCGTGGCGCATATGGATGAGATCGGCTTCATAGTTGCTGATATATTAACTACAGGATTTATTAAGCTTCAAAATATCGGTGGTTGGAATCCTAATACACTACTTTCTTCTCCAGTTGAGGTGATTAATTCTAAAGGAGAAAAATATCCCGGGATCATTGGTGCTGTTCCTGTTCATTTCCTGAAAAACAGGCAAGATATTAAGCCAGAAATTAATAATATGTTCGTAGATATTGGAGCAACCTCAAAAGAAGATGTTGAAAAAAACTTTGGAATTCAACTAGGTGACCAAATCGTTCCGGTAACTAATTTTCATTATAGTGAGAAGAATAGACGCATGTTCTCTAAAGCATTTGATGACAGAGCAGGAATCGCCGCAGTTATCGAGATAGGGAAGATATTGGCAAAGAAAGAACATCCGAACACAGTTTATTGTGTTGGAAGTGTGCAGGAAGAAGTTGGAACTCGCGGAGCAAGAACAATTGCAAATTATACCGATGCTGATATTTGCGTAGTTTTAGAAGGTGCTCCGGCAGATGATATCCCGGGAATTTCTTATACATCACAAACAGGAGTTGGCAAAGGTGCTCATGTCCGCTTATTCGATCCTACAATGATCGTGAAAAGTGAATTGAAAGATTTTATAATTGAATGTGCAAAGAATAATGATATTAAAATCCAATTAACAGTACGCAAAGGTGGCGGAACTGATGGCAGACAATTGCATGTGGCGAACCGAGGAATTCCTACTATTGTGTTTGGTGTACCGGTTCGTTATGCTCATAGCCATAATTGTATTTCCTCAATAGATGATTTTGATGAACTTATTAAATTACTTGAGAAAATTGTAGAAAAATTGGATGAGAAAAAGTTAAAAGAAATACTGAAATAATAAGTTATACGTTACCTTCGCAAAGTTGGACTTGACTTCACGAGAGCAAAGCGACAGCGGAGTAAGAACACAGGTTTTTTAACTCATTTTCATTTCCAAAAAAAAAATAATTGACAGAAATCACTTCAAAAATTTTATACATACCGAACGGTCGGTTTTTAAGTGGAGGTGTGATGAATTCAAAGGATAAGATAAGTTTAGCGGCACTTAAAATTTTTTTGCAGAAAGGTTACGCTGCTACATCAATTAGCGATGTAGTCCGTGAATGCAAAATAACTAAAGGCGGAATTTATCATCACTTTAAGAATAAAGAGGAACTTTTTATTGAAGCAATAGATTATCTTTTTGAAAGATTTGAAGAATTTGAAAGATCAATGTATTCAGGATCAACAAATTTAAAACAGATTTTACAGATATATTTTGGATCACTATCTAATATTTCAGAAGTGCTTGGTGCCATTACAGGTTCGGAAAATATTGATGTAAATAATTTCTATATGCTGATGACGAATGCGTTTATCAAATTTCCACAAATTCGAGAAAAACATGGGGAAATGCATTTGAAAAACCAGGAAATTTTAGTAGAGATCATAAAGAAAGCTCAACAAGAAGGACAGATCAAAGATAATATTGACTGTGAAACATTAGGCTTTATGATTAACGCACTGGCAGAAGGTACGATGATGTATCACATTATGACAGATGGAATCGACCTAAAAGAAAAGGGTGAAAAAATATTTAAAAATCTCTGGAAGAGTATATCAACAGAAAATGAAGAATAAATAAATATAAACGAGGTGAATATGAAGAAATTAATTTTACTATTGCTTACATTATTATTGCTTTCTACAATCTATACAGTAGAGATCGATCTTGATGAAAGCATAAAACTAGCTAAGGTGAATAACAAGGAAATCCAGGCTGCAGAATATTCTTTGAAATCTGCCAATTGGGGAAAATTCGATGCATTCTCAAATTTTCTGCCGCGAGTTTCTTTCAATTCTGCAATAGTTCGTATTGATGATGAAACTTATGATGAGACTATGCAGGTTTTTCAAATTCCTGTATTAGATCAGATTGGGATGCCAACGGGAAATTTTATTCCATTTTCAGCCGGTGCAATGGGAACAGGGATATACAAAACTTCCTATTCAAACAATATCACAGTACAGCAGCCAATATTCAATGGCGGGAAGATAATTCTTGGTTATCAACTGGCAAATTTAGCAAAACAGCAAGCAGAGATTGCATTAGAAAATAAAGAATTGGATATTTCTTATGCTGTAGCTTCCACTTATTTTGGCTATTTGAAATTAAAGGATATTCATGAACTTACTCAAAAAAGTTTATCCTCCAGTATTTCCCACTTAAAAAAAGTGGAGAAGAATTATGAGGTTGGAACAACAAAGAAATCTGATGTCTTACAATGGAAAGTAAGATTGAATAACGATAAAACATCAAACTTTAAAATTGAAAATGGGCTGGAAGAGATCTTATATTTCTGGAATTCTCTAATAGGAGTTGAAGATAACGTTCCAACTGAGATTCAGTTAGAAAAATATGATACTGAAATTGATAGTTATGCTGGGATGAAGCAAGCAGAGATCAAAACTGCAAGACAGGAATTCCTCAAAAAAGTAAAACTTTCAAGTCCCACATTAAATAGCATTGACTTGGCAAATAAAATGATGAAGAAGAGTTATTGGATGGCAAAGGGAAATTTTCTTCCTTCGTTAAATTTACAATTCGATTATCAGATTGAGAGTGATGATGAATTTGATTTTTCAGGAGATGATAATTGGAATCTTGTAGCTGCCGTTTCGGTTCCATTATTTACGAGTGGTTCCAATTTCTCTAAAGTAAAACAGGCAAAATATGAATTACTTAAAACCAAAAAGCAAACAGAATATGCCAGAGATAATTACTTAATTGCCGCAGAGAATACTTTCAATAGATTGATCACAAATGCTCGGATTATTCAAGATAATAAAATTGCTTTGGAATTTACTAAAGAAAATCATAAGATAATAAATCAGTTATTTGAACAAGGAATGGTTACTAATAGCGAGCTCTTAGATGCAGAGATCATGCTATTTGGCAGCGAGATGAATTTGATCTCATCTTATTATGATTATGTACTAATTAAATTTGAAATGAAAAAATATAAAGGCGAGATGGAGGAATAATGTACAGAAAGATATTTATACTTATATCACTGGTTTTATTAATATCGGCTGGATGCCAGGATAAAAAAGTTGTAGAAGAAGATAATGGATTTGCAGGTAAACGTAACGTAAAAACTGTAATGGCAAGAATGGGTAAGATCAACGAATATTTAAAATACTCAGGAAAAATTGAAGCCGAAACAATTGCTAATGCAAGTCCTTCAATGTCGGGTAAGATTGAGAAGTTATTTGTAAAAGAAGGTGATTATGTAAAAGTTGGAGATTTATTGGTAAAACTAGAGCAAACTCAGTTGGAACAAACAAGAATTCAATTTGAGAATGCTGAGAAAAATTATTTACGAATGCAAAAACTTTTGGAAAGCGATGCTATCGATAAACAAACTTTTGATGAAGTGCAAGCAGGTTACAACGTAGTAAAATCTACCTACGAATTCATGCTGGATAATATCGAAATGAAAGCTCCTATCTCCGGAATAGTTACATATATCTACAAAAAGGAAGGAGAAAAATTTGATTCGATGATGGACCCTTTCCTTATTCGTATTGTAAATTCAGATAAATTCAAAGCTAAATTACAGGTTTCAGATAAAGATATAAACAAGATCAAGAAAAGACAAAAAGCTATTATAACAGTTGATAATTCTTATGAAAAATTTTATGGGTTTATTTCGTATGTTTCTCCTGAAGCTGAAATGATGTCCGGAACATTCTCAATTGAGATTTCAATTAATAACGACTCCGATTTATTAAAGCATAACCAATTTGCAAGGATTGCTTTAATTACTCAATCTTCTTCAAACGCTATAATTATACCTCAAGAAAGCGTGTTGAAATCGAGTTATGTTTTTGTAGCTGCAAATGGAATTGCAGAAAGACGTGAAGTAACTCTTAGTCTTGGGAATGAATATGAGATCGAAGTAAAGAAAGGTATTGCAGAAGGAGAGGAAGTAATTGTCTCCGGAAATATTGGTTTGCAAGCCGGTGATAAGGTAGAAATTAGGAATTAGGGATGAGGAATTAGGAATTGAAAAAATTCCCACGAAATGCGCTAAAAGACGCAAAAAACGAGATAACTTATCGAGTCGTAAGGACGTAGGACAACGACTCGAAATAGAACGAGATTGAAATGTCATCTCGACTCGTTGTGCCTTACGAGTCGAAACTTAATTAAAAGTTATAAACGGAGTTAAATATGAAATTAGCAGAATTTTCGGTAAATAGAAGAGTTACAGTACTTATGCTGACGATCCTCATCCTGATATTAGGTGGGATTTCGTTTACTAAACTGGGATTGGAAATGTTTCCCGATATGGATTATCCGGTAATTTCCATAATCACACCATACAATGGCGCATCTTCTCAGGATGTGGAAGAGACAGTAACAAAAACACTGGAAACAGCAATTGCGTCCGTGAAAAATATAAAGAATTTAAAATCTGAAAGTATGGAAAATGCTTCGTTGATCATGGTTGAATTCAATTGGGGAACCAATCTTGATTTTGCAGCGCAAGACCTGCGTGACATGATCGATCAGGTAGCAGACTATCTTCCTGATGATGTATCTCGTCCTCTTGTAATGAAGTTTAATCTATCACAAATGCCGATTCTGATGTATGGAGTTACCGGACCTGAAGATACTTATCAACTTCGCAAAATACTGGATGATGA
>JAUVKM010000231.1 GCA_030596265.1 Candidatus Cloacimonadota bacterium | reverse complement strand
TCTTCTTTCCTGGAAGGATCACAAAGTGATTTGCTATTATCATAATTACCAACATTCGTCCAAACTACTTCTCTTCCGCAGCCCGAGATAAGCAAAAATTTTGAACTAATATCTATAAATGCTTTATGAGCGATTGGAACTGTAATATAATCATCATTGGGATGTGGTGCAGTAATTATATGTGGATATTCTCCTTCAGGATAATAAATATACAATCCCCAGCCGTAATCAAAAGCACCAAATTCATCATCACCGGGATCTTCGGTCTGGTTATTATCATAATGTGAATCATTGGGTATTTCACGAAGCATATAAAATGTTCTGTCTGTATCGGTATCGTTAAAAATAACAACTTGATATGGATAGGAAGTAGTATCAATCATACTTTGTGCTTCATCCAGATTACCCAGCAGGAATTCATCAATTATTAAACCCCAGCTAACAAGATCACCTTCTGTTGGAATTACATAATCGCCGAATCCCTCGGATTGCACATCCCAGGGTGCATAAAGATTATAACCGGGATCAGCAATTCCTTCAACAATATGACTCATCCAATCTTCATATTCACAGGTTGGGGCTTCTCCATATAGGAAATCTTGTAATGAATCGGTTTCTTCGATCACAGAAAAAAGTGTAGTAGTTAAAATTAAAAAAATATAAACAATATTGATCTTTCTCATATAATTATTTTATCTCCCGATTATTTAGAAATGGATTTTTATTATCTAATAAATTTTGTCTAATAAATTCTATTTTTATTTTTTGTATATTCTCTTTTAATTTTCATTTGACTAAATATCTAATAAATTGCTAATCTCCGCATAACTGAATATGAGGATAAAATGTATTATTTTAGAGAAGATATAAAATACAAAAAACCGGTGAACATCAACGTTCCGGATATGAAAATTAAAATGGGACTTAATGAAAGTTCACTAAATCCATTTGAAGTTGTAAAAGATGAATTCCTTAAGAAAATGAAAAATGTTCAACTCAATAGATATTTTAATGATATTACAAAAATATTAAGACTACAGCTTGCAGATTATACAGAAGTTGCACCTAAATGTTTAGTTTTTGGCAATGGTGCTGATGAAATGCTTTATTATCTTTTTAATGCTGTTCGGAACGATAATAATTCTTTTGCTGTCTCGCTCGCTCCCACTTACTTCGATTATAAAAGCTATTCGGGAGCAGTTGGATTGGGCATAAAATTCCTTTCTCTAAACACTGATTTTGATTTTTCTGTTGAGGATTATCTAAAACTTTGTGATAATGAAAACTGCAAGCTTGCAATTTTGTGCAATCCTAATAATCCAACCGGAAATCTGCTGAATGAAAATAAGATAATAGAAATTTTAAAAAGAAGTAATCAGCTTGTTCTAATAGATGAAACATATTTTGAGTTTTCAGGAAAAACCTTTGCTGATAAAATTAATGAATATCCAAATCTTGTTATTGTACGTTCGTTTTCTAAATCTTTTTCTGCTGCCGGGCTTCGTTTTGGTTATATAATTTCTCATCCTGATAACATTAAAGAACTGGAAAAAGTTATGACAATATTCCACTTAAATTTGATGACGCAAACAATGATATCAACCATGCTGGAAAATAAAGAGATATTTATAGAACATAACAGAGGAATTATTGAGAATAAGAAAGTTGTTTTCAATCAATTATCAGCAATTAATGGAGTA
Organism: Candidatus Cloacimonadota bacterium; assembly: GCA_030596265.1. The sequence continues at coordinate 2,193 of JAUVKM010000231.1, read as the reverse complement.
TCTGTACATCCATCAGCAACAAATTTCCTCACTTTCTCTGCCGGAGATAAAACAGAAAAATTATTCAATTTTCTGATCCAAAATGATATTGCTATCCGTCCTGTCTGGCATCATCCAGTATTAGCAAAGCACGTTAGAGTTACAATAAGTAATGCAGGGCATAACGCTGCCTTTGTTACAAATGTGAAAAAGTTTATGAATATATGAACTCGTTTGCAAGTTGAACTTGCAAATGCAATTGTATCGATAAGTTCAACTTATCAACAAGAAAATATAAGGAGAATGGACTATGTTAGGTAAAATAATTATTTCAATTTTATTCATCCCGATAAATGCTATAATTTTATGGGCAGCAAGTGGTTTTATTTCTGAATGTAAAAGTTACAAAATAGCACTTCTTTCTAGTTCATTGTTGTATCTTATCTCTTTATTATATTTTGTTCCATTTCAAGGAAAGGGATTTTTTATTTCAACACTATTCTATTTCATTGGAAGTTGGTGGTTTATTATTTTACTTTCTGGTTTTGTATTATGGTTGATTTATAGATATGATTTGGCAGATTTACCTTCTGCTATGTTAATATTGGCTCTCTGTGTAATTCCACAAATCTCGTCTATGCTTATCCTGGGATAACTTTATACAGTGTTTTTGATCTTCTGTAGAGTCAATTCTAAGAATTGAGCATAAAATAATTTTTGTGTTTGCATCCACGATTGAAATCGTGGGCTGCATCGGAAAAATAAATAACAGCCCATGACTTTAGTCGTGGGAATAAATAAATAAGAAAAATAAGATCCCCACTTTCGCGAGGATGGCTGAGTAGTAACGCAAACATCCTGTTTGCGAGAGTGACCCTTGCGAAGGTCAAGTATAGCAAGAAGTCCTAAAACCTTCGCAAGGAATTATATCCTGTAAATCCTGTTTATCCTGTCAAAAAAGCTAATATTAAAATGCTTTAGCAATTCTGCATGCTAAAGCCACATTATTTTCTACAAGTTTTATATTTGTTTCTAACGAAGACCCTTTTGTTATTTTCACGATCTCAGCCAGCAGAAAAGGTGTTAATCCTCTTCCTGTAACACTATTTCTTTTTGCTCTATCCAAAGCAATTTTAATGTGTTCATCCATCTCAGAAAATGGTATCTCATATTTTTCAGGAATTGGATTTCCCACTAATATTCCATTTTTGAAACCAAGTTGCATATTTGTTTTATAAATATCGGCTATCTCTTTTTCGGAATCGATCCTGTCGATGCGAATATTACTCTCTGCAGAATAAAAAGCAGGGAAAAAATCAGTTTGAAATCCATAAACAGGAACGCCAAAAGTTTCCAGGATTTCCAGTGTTTTAGGAAGATCCAGAATTGCTTTAGCTCCGGCAGAGACAACAATAACCGGAGTCTGAGCAAATTCTTTTAGATCTGCAGAAATATCAAATGAATTTTCCGCACCTCGGTGAACACCGCCAACTCCACCAGTTGCAAAAACTTTTATACCAACCAGATGTGCAGCTATCATTGTAGCAGCAACTGTTGTAGCACCTATTTTCTTAGAAGCTAATATTCTGCCAAAATCCCTGCGTGATACTTTAGCTACATCTTTGCTGATTGCCAGCATTTCCAGTTCATTATCATTAAGACCAATCTTTATTTTGCCATTCATCAAACAGATAGTAGCCGGAACTACACCGACATCTTCTGCAATCTTCTCCAAATCCTTAGCAACTCGGATATTCTGGGGATACGGCATTCCATGCGAAATTATCGTAGATTCTAATGCAATAACAGGTTTATTATTTTTTAATGCTTGTTTTACTTTCTTGTTTATTTCTACAAATTTATTCATTATTTTTCTAAAATTCTTATTTTCATTTTTTTAACACCATATGGTATCAATCCAATCTCTTGAGCAGCTGCTTTAGATAGATCTAAATCTCTTCCTTTAACAAAAGGGCCTCTATCATTCACCCGCACAATTACAGACTTTCCGTTATCTTCATTTGTAACTTCTAATTTTGTATTGAAGGGTAGAGTTTTGTGAGCACAGGTTAGCTTATTCATGTCAAAGATCTCACCATTAGCGGTTTGACGTCCGTGGAATTTCTTCCCATAATATGAACATACAAAGTAGAATTCATCACCTTTTTTTACTTTTGTTTCATAAGCTCCTGATTTCCCGTATCTTTGGTTAAG
>JAUVKM010000020.1 GCA_030596265.1 Candidatus Cloacimonadota bacterium | reverse complement strand
TTCTTCAGCTAAAACATTTGGAAATTTGCCATCAACTTTATTCTTTAATAACCATTGACGTACATATTCCTTATCGATCGAATCTACTTTTGTTGAATCTTTTTTGTAATCTTCCAAACTCCAAAATCTTGATGAATCGGGTGTATGAATTTCATCGATCAGAACTATTTTACCATCGATAATACCAAATTCATATTTTGTATCGACCAGAATGATTCCCTTTTCTTCTAAAAATTTACTACCAAAATCAAACAACTCTAACGAGATTTTACTCATCTCATCATAGATTGATTTTGTAGTCCAACTTTCCTTCACGATATCTTCAGGTGTAATAGGATGATCCGAATCTTCTTTTGTTGTAGGAGTTACAAGTGGAGATGGAAATTTGTTATTTTGGCTCAACCCATCAGGTGCAACTACGCCACTGAAATTTCGTTTTCCATTTTTGTATCCTCGCCACATCGAACCCGTTAAATAGCCGCGCACGATCACCTCGATTTTGATTGGTTGTGCTTCCTTCACTAAGCTAATATTAGGATCGATCATTCTGACGAAATGATTATCAACAATATGTTTTGTTTTCTCGAACCAGAAATTTGTAATTCCTGTTAATACTGCACCTTTCTGTGGAATGAAATTGTTCAAAACACTATCAAAGCTTGATATCCTATCAGATACAATGATCATTCTTGTTTTTTCATCAATACGTACACTATCACGTACCTTTCCTCGATGAATAACTTTCATTTGCGGAGTATAAAAGTTCCCTAAACAATTCATAATTAACCTCTTTTATATTTTATTAATCTCTTCTCTTACCGCTAAGTACGCTAAGACGCTAAGCTAAAGTTTATTCACTCTTCTATAAATACCATTCTTAATTAAATCTACATTAAAATTAATTAAATATCCTAGTCTTTTACCTGAAAGCTTCAGGTATGAAATCAACTGGGCTTCATGCACCGGAAGAATATGATCAACTGTTTTCAATTCAATTATAATCTCTTTTTCTACAATTAAATCCAGTCGATACCCGCCTTCGATCATGTTCCCCTTATAAATTATTGGAAGTTTTTTTTGTCTTTCAACATGGAAACCTCTTTCAATAAACTCGAATACCATACATCTTTCATAAGCTGATTCTAGTAATCCTGGTCCAAGTTCTTTATGTACTTGAAAGGCAACATCAACTATTTGCTTTCCAATTAACTCCAACTTTTCTCTATCCACTATCCTTTCCTTTGCGCCTTTCCGTTCTTTCCGGTTTCATTCTTTAATGCTTAAAATGCCTTATACCAGTAAACACCATTGCTATATCCAGATCATCACATGCTTTGATAACTTTCTTATCTCGAATGGAACCACCGGGTTGAATAATTGTTTTTATCCCAGCTTGAGAAGCTACATCAACGTTATCCGGGAAGGGAAAAAAAGCATCGGAAACAAGAACAGCTTTTCCAAATTCCTGAGTGTAATATGATTTGATGTCTTCTCCATAGTATTCCATCGTAAGGTTTTCTGTTGCCTTCTCAATTGCTAATTTTGTTGATATCAATCTATTTGGCTGACCAGCTCCCATTCCAAGAAGCTGATTTGATCCATCTTCCGTTTCTCGAACCAAAACAATAGAATTGGATTTTACCTGTCGCATCGCTTTAAGTCCAAATTCGATCAGGTTTTTCTTAGACTTAACATCCACCTTTCTCTCGGTTACTACTTCCATTTTTTCATACAGCAGATTATCAGCATCTTGTACTAAAAGTGAATTGTGTAAATACTTCATATCGATCTTACGTTGGCAAATTGCAGGATCGAATTCAACAATGCGTAAGTTTTTGTGGAATTCCAAATATTTGAGTGCTTCTTCACTGTAGCCTGGTGCAATAACAACTTCCACGAATTTGCGTTTACTTTTATCTTTATTGTTCAATTCAAAGAATTCTACCGTTCTCAATTCAAGCGGTTTATTGAAAGCAATAATAGAACCGAAAGCTGAAACCGGATCACCTGTCCAGGAATGTTTGAGAGCAATTAATTGATCATCAGCTTCTGCCAGTCCGCAGGGATTGCTGTGCTTGATCACACCCACAGAAAATCGCTGTATATCTTTTACCGAGTCGATTGCACCCTGAATATCGTTCAGATTATTGTAGGAAATCTCCTTTCCATGCAAAACCTTCATATCATAAAGTGAATCTGCGGTTCCTTCTTCCCGATAGAAGTAACCTTTTTGATGAGAATTCTCACCATAACGCAGTTTCTTTCCACCGGAGAAATGAAGACGAATACTTCTATCATCTGCTTTTTCATCCATTGTTGTAGCAATTAGAGCATCATAATCGGCTGTGTGATTGAAAGCTTTTCTCATCAATTCAAAACGGGTTTCTTGGGATACTGCACCTTTATTCTCTTTAAGTTCAGAAATGATCTTTGCATAATCATTAACATCTGTGAGTGTAGCCACATATTTGAAATTCTTAGCAGAAGCCCGAACCATGGTTGGACCACCAATGTCGATGTTTTCGATCAGCGTTTCAAAATCAGCTCCTGAAGCCTTTACTTCTGGAAAAGGATAAAGATTGCACACAACCATATCTATCGGCTTTATACCCAATTTTTTAGCTTCATCCGCATCTTTTTCACGATCATACAATAAAGCAGATTCGATATTGAACGAAATCGTTTTCATCCTACCACCAAATGCTTCAGGATTTCCTGTAACTTTAGATATTTCGGTCACTTTAATTCCAGCTTCTTCCAAAACTTTTTTTGTTCCACCAGTCGATATGATCTCACAATTTACTTCTATTAAAGCTTTTGCCAGATCTACAATTCCGGTTTTATCTGAAACGCTTAATAATGCTCTTTTAATTTTTATCATTTTCTCCTCATTTTTAGCAACGAACAAATACGAACTTTCTTTTGCAAAATTAAAAACATATTTATGTTCAATTCATATAACAAATTAATATTCATTAGCAAAATCTCTCTCCAATCTCCACTCAATACTTTTTTGACATTCTTGTTGCTGTTCAATTGCCCATTGTTTAAATTGTAATAAGTTTATTTTTCCATCAAATGATTTTTCGACTTCCTTCCAGAATTTTTTTTCAGACTCATAAACTGGAATCATTGATCCGACCATACCAGGATTTGAAGTTAATGGTAAAGAAGTAATCAATTGATAATCTTGAGTTAGTTTTAATAAATAATCAAGAAATTCTATCCTTTTATCAGGATACTTATGTGAAATAATTTTAAAAACCTCAAATAATATATTTTTTTTAGATACACAATTTTTGATTTGATCAAAGATGAATTTTTCGATTTTATTATTGAAAACTTTTGGGAAGAAATTTGCCGAGTATGGGTCTGAAAAATAATTCTTTTCTTTTTCTGAACAAAATTTTAATGCTATTTCTATAATCTCCTGATAATTGGGTAACTCCCAAATAAAATCAAATTCGTCATTTTCATTATTATCTGTTAGATAACCATTCTTCTTAACATTAGCTTTAAGATATTCCTCAATAAAATTGCTATCAATAAATAATAGATATTTCTTCCATTTGCCATCATAATCAAATGATTTTTCATTGTAGTAATAAAAGAAAAGTTGTTTCAATAAGTCATGCTGTTCAAAAAACTCCTGACTATAGTTTTCGATAAAATCAAAATGATGAAACCAAAATTTAAAATCAGAGTTTTGAGTTTTCTTTAATAAAATTTGAAATATATCAACAATGATACTTGGTCTGATAATTTTAAACTTTTGTATATCATTTAAATTAAATTGCAAATAATTATTTGATGATTGAAATAATCTAAATGTTTTTATAAGCTCTTCTGCATAAAATTCATTTATATATTTTTCATCAAGGTTTTCTAAAAAATTCAAAATCCAAAAATCTTTGTTTATGTAATCATATTTATTTATAAATTTATAAAAATCTAAAATGTTGTTCCCTCTTTGTTTCATAATTTCTATTATTAAATTTGGTGACGAAAAATCTATTTCATTATTTAATTCGAAAAGTTTCTTTAAAATATCTAAGCATAAATCAAGATTCTCTTTTGCCGTTTGAATTAAAACTATTTCAAGCGAATTATTATAACCATGATAACCAACCAATTTTTGCGGTCGGTAATTTGATAATTCCTGCAAATATTCTATTAGGTTCTCAAAATCGTTGAATGAATAATTTGTAAAATATTCTTTCAACTCTTGATCTTTTAGTAATTGAAACTCATTCGAATAAAGCTTTTTGTGGTCTTTTTTACCTTGTAAATAATCACCATCTAAAATTAAGGAAATTTCGTAAGTCTTATTTGTAAACTTTTTAATTATTTTATTATATTTCTTAATTTCGATATTGCACTTTTTAACTTTATTAAAGTACTTATGGACAATAGAACAATGTTGATAATTCCGTCTATCAAGAGAACTTTCGAAATAATTTATAATAAATGGCAAATCTATTTTTACAAGTTTTTCTACTTGCAAGTTTGAAGATGAATATATTTGCAAATAATCAAAAGAATTCTCGATGAAATCGTTAAATATAATGAATACTTTTTCAAAACTTTCTTTGCTATTTTCTAATAGATAAATCCATATTCTTTTTCTCAATTTTTCTATTTCTGGACTTGGATTCAATAAAAAGCGGCAAATCGAAAAAGTGTTTCTATCACGACTATTACTAGATGTGCTTTCATATTGATATTTTAGATAGTGATTGGAAATCGAAAATATCATCTCAATATATAATTCGTTATTTTTTTCTACTTCAATCTGTTCGAAAAGAAAATCGAACAAAATTGTTTGAGTTGAATATTTGTATTTATAACTATCTGCATTAAAATTTAAAACATTAATAAAATAATAAATTATTTTCGGTAAAATCTCCGATTTTTTCATTAAATATTTAAATATAATTTCTAAAGAAATTTTATAATCATTATCAGGATGATTACCGAATAATTTAAGTAATTCTAAATATGGATATTCTTTTTTATTTTCAATTTCCTTTTTAGAAAAATCAATTTTTGACTCTTCGGAAAATGGTAAACTATCAATTTTATTTTTTAACCATAGCAGAAGTTTTGTTTTTCTGCAAAACCAAAAAACATCAAAGAAAACAATAATTGATTTTTCATTTGTTTCTAATTGTGTATATACTTTTTGAAGATGTTTTTCAATTTTATTCAGGATATTTTTGTATCCATAATAATTCAATAAAGGATATAAGTTTTCTTTAACCTTACCTGAATATTTTGTTAAAAAGTGTTGCAAAATTAATGAATAATCCAATGTTTCAGTTTCTATAAAAATATGATAAAAGAAATATTCTGCTAGAACTTGGTCTGATATTTTAGCTATCTGGTCTTCATATAAATCAATTATCTCCAATTCATTTAGTTTATAAACCTTTTCCCAGAAATCATCGTTTTTAATATTGAATATTTTAAGAATTGAATTGTATAAATCAATTTTATTCTTATCAATTGTCCTGAAAAAACAAATTATACCTAACACTTTCAGTAGGTTATTATCATTTTGTTCATCTAATTCTTGCAGTATTTTCTCATAATAACGGTCATAAATATCTGATACATTATTAAGAACATTGCAATCATCAAGTTTAAGAGCATACTCTGCTGCCATCATTGTGAGTCGAGGGTTTCCATCAGCAATATTAGAAATTTTGTCAATACAAGATGGATTTGTAATTTTGACAGATTTTAAAATTTCGATGATGTCCTTTTTTTGTAATTTATTAATAGTAATATTTTGATATGCCAATTTTGGAAATAGACTTAATTGCTTATGTATTTTTCTTACTGCATAATCCCTTATTGTAATTATTATTTGTATCTCCAATTCATCTCTAACTGCAAGCTCCAAAATTAAACTGAGTTGATTTATTCTGTTTGCATCATCAATAATTAATATATATTTCCTGCTAGGCAGAAAATATGCTTTTAAATCATCATAAATTCCTATTCCTTTATTTGTAATAATATATATTTCATAATCAGAATTTTTGTTTTTCAATTCGACACTTGCCTGCAATGCTAATCGCGTTTTGCCAACTCCGGGTGCTCCGTTTATGATAATTAAATTTGAATTTTCTAAATTATTATGGATTTCTTCTAATTCTTTTTCTCGGGATATGAAAGGATTTTTCAGGGTTGTTGTATTCTTATCATTATCCCTTATAAAATCTTGCGGAGTCAAGATTTGTCCCGTATCAATGTCTAATCCTAAAAACTCTTTAGCTATAGATGAATAAGGATTAAACAGTTCATATTTTAATGTGTCAATTGTAACAATTTCAAGGATAATTTTTTTCTCTTGGGATTTTGTATTTAATTGATTCATTGCTTTAGGAGATAATCTTCTACTATAGCATAAGAATATTTTTTCAATTTTATTAAGTGGAATTCCTGTTTTGCATATATCAAAGCATTTATTGAGATCCTTTATGAATTTCTGATAAGCCCCTTTTTCTTGTGTGGTTATTTCAACAAATATAAAATTTCCGTTGGGTAGCTTTACAAAACTATCTGGAGTCCCTATAGTAGGTTTATCTTTTCCTAATGCCAATCCTGAATCTGTAATTAAATAATCAAATTTGTAATGAATATATGCACTACAAATCCTGTGAAAGATAGAGTCATTAACACTTGATAAGGCTTGCTCAATTAGAGTTATTTTTGACATTTTCTCCTTTCCTAAAACCACATTTTTCAATTTGATCATTAAAACTGCTTTGATAATTTATTACCTTATTAGCATAGAAGAACATCAATTCTTCCAGTTCATCTTCAAATTTAACAAAATCAAATTCGTCATCCAATTCTGATGCAGTTTTATTCGCAAATTCCAAAGCTTTATCAAATTTTCCTTTAATATCCTGTTGCTGTGAATGAATATATTTTTCATCATTATAAGCAGCATCGATATCCAATTTAATTGATTGTTGTTCAAATCCATCTACATGATTCCAATCACCACTTTTAATATCAAAAACATACATTGGAATGAATTTATGTGCTTTATCAATAACAAACTTGATCGCATCGATTAAATATTCCAATTCAAATTCATCTAAAATATAATGAAGGTTCAATCTGACCCAGCCAGGTTTAATACCGGCATAACCAACATTAGTTATCATGCATCTATAAAAATCAGAGAATTCTTGTTCAATTTTCATCAAATGATGACCGTAGGGGCCTGCGCATGAACAACCGGCACGAGTTTGAATACCAAAGAGATCATTCAACAAACGGGTTACAAATTTAGGATGCAAAATTTTATCTTTATGAGCAATATTAAATGGAATGATCGGAACTTTCTTGTCAGCCGCCTGAGGACCATAAAACATAATTCTATTATCGTCGTCAAATGCGTTCTGAAACTTGTGATAATAATATTCCTCTATCTCTTCAATATTTTCTACACCTACTTTCTTTTTCAGTTGGAAAACTAGGGAAGTTCTTATAGCTTGCATAATCCCGGGTGTTCCCGGCTTTTCACGAGTCTCGATATCTTTGATGAATTCCTCTTTTTGAGGAGAGACATATTCAACTGTTCCACCGGCAGCAATGGTTGGAGGAAGTTCTTTTGGATAGATGTCTTCATTAAAAATTAGAACGCCGGAAGTTCCAGGTCCGCCGAGGAATTTATGTGGAGATAAAAATATTGCATCGAAATAACTTTCATCATCTTTATTCATATTAACTTCTACATAAGGTGCACAAGCTGCAAAATCGAAGCAGGCAATTGCATTATGTTTGTGTAATATCTGCGCAACTTCATATACATCCGTCTTTAAACCGCTTACATTGGAAGCAGCCGAGAAGGAACCTATTTTAGGGCGTTTTAAATATTTTGGATCTGAAACAATTTCTTCTAATTTAATCAAATCGAGTTCATCATTTTCATTTAGAGGTATCTCTATGATGTCGCATAATGTCTGACGCCACATTATCTCATTGGAATGATGTTCATAAGGTCCCACAAGCACAATTGGTTTATTTTCATGAATGAAATCTTGAAGTTCTAAACCGCATTGAACTCTACCGGGATATCTATCATTACAGCTCTTTAGGAATCCATTAACTCTCTCACGAGTAGCAGGTGGCCAAAAAACTCCCAAAATCTCCTGAAGTTTTGTTATCCCTCCAGTTGTACCTGATTCAGTAAAAATTATCTTCCCTTTCTCTCCTGCATTTACAAGAGTTTTAATGCTTATCTCGGCATCATGTAAAAGTTTGGACATCGTTTTACCGGTAAAATCATCTTCAGTGTGAGTATTTGCATAAAACTGCAGGATTTTCATAAGATAATTTTCAATAGAATATAATCCTCTCGCACTCGCTGTATAATCTGCATAAACGAGTGGTCTTTTTCCAAAAGGAGTTTCAAATAACATATTTCTGCCAATAATATCTTGTCGCAACCATTCAAGTGATTTAATCTTATCTTTTACTCTCATACAATTTCCCTTTTATACTTCACCCTTTTTTTTAAGCTTCCACTTCGTAACGCTTTAATTCTTGCAGCTTCCGCTGCAAATGCGAAGTAGAAACTTCGCTACTCACAACATTCCCAAGCAGAAGCTTAGGAATGAGAGAATAATTTATGAATAATTTTCATTAAAAGCTTTGATTAAAAAATCCGTATCATCAAATACTTTATAAGGATTTATATCATTTTCTATATAATAATGTTCAATGTTTTTCAATATTTGAGTACAAATATTTATAAAGAACCCTAATGGATAACCAACTTTCCAATATTTCTTTGAAGAATTAATATACTCATCATCTATACATTCATAATAAGCAACCTTATGATCCATTTTATCCCTAGTTATTGTACTTGGTCTTCTCAATTCGTGTATTAAATAATTTCTATAATTATAGAAAAGATTTTTATGTTTAAGATGTTCTATTGTTATGTTATGTTTTTCTAATGTAACAATTTCTTTCTTAAGCGAAGGCCAATCACTAAATAATTCTTCTTCGGTAAAATCTATACTATTGCATTGATGATAGCTTTCAATATTACTGAGTCTTTTTTTTACTAATTCCTTCAAATTTTTATAATTATTTGCACCTGAATATTCAAGAAATTTGTTCAGATGCGATACACTAATTTTTTCCCATAAAGGATTTGGAGCAAATTCTATTAGAAAATTACAAACTCTTTCTCTATTGCCACCATCAGCAACAGTTTTAGACAAGGTATCTATTATACCAAAACAAATAATTTTTTTGTAAAGTTTACTATATTGTGGAAAAGGAGTCTCTTCAATAAAATTTAAATGTTTATTGAATATTCCAATAAATCTTTCGATTCTTTCTTTTCTATCCTTTAGGACATACTCAACAATATTCCTAAAAATCTTCAATCCATCTCCATCTTCACTTACGTTTGGATTTTGTCGTTTCATCTGTCCCCAATTTGGATGATTATATAAGCTCAAGAAAGCTTCAGGATGCGGCATCATTCCCAGAACCTGCCCTGTGGTATCAGTAAGTGCAGCGCAATCCAAGTCAGCTCCATTGGGATTCAGAGGATACTCGGAAGTGATCTCTCCATTCGCATCACAATAACTGAAGGCATTCAGATTTTTTTCTAGAATCTCTGTTTTAATCTCTTCATCTTTAATTATTAATTTTCCCTCACCATGCCGTACAGGACACGGCATGATATTGATATCTTTCAAAAATGGAGTTTCGCATTTCGGATTCTTTTTAAGATGAATCCAACGATCTTCGTATTTAGCAGAATTATTCCTGGTTAGCGTAACTTCCTGTTCAAAATCACTTTTAGTATTGGGAAGCAGTCCCATTTTTACTAAGAATTGGAAACCATTACAAATTCCTAATATAAATTTTCCTTCATCCAAGAAATTCTTTATTTCTTCCAATAAAGTTTTGCCGGATTCCATTTTTTTATATTTCATTTTATTCGCTAATACTTTACCGGAACCCAAATCATCACCAAAAGAAAATCCACCAGGAAAATTTAGAATATCATATTCATGAATCGATTCCTTTTCTAAAAAAATATCGTTCAAATGAACAATTGTCGATTCTGCTCCTGCTAGTTTATAAGCGGCTGCAAGCTCTTCTTCGCAGTTAATTCCATAACCTGTAATTACTAATGCTTTTACTTTTTTCATTTATATCCTTTTTCCCAAGCACTTTGCAAATCATTCGTACTTATATCAATCAAATTTTTCCCATTAGAATTTATTGTTAAATTATTTTCTGATGTTACCTTTCCAAGATAGAAAGCATCTTTTGTTAATATTTCTTCAAATTTTACTTTGTCTTTGGGGTTTACAGAAACAATAAATCTGGAATGAGATTCAGAGAAAAATGCTGCATCTATCCCAATTTTAGATAAGGAACCAAGTTCAATATCGGCACCAAAATTAGCTGTGAATGTACATTCAGTTATCGCCGTTGCTAATCCTCCATCAGATAGATCGTGACATGATGCAATTAGGGCAAGATCATTTGCTTTCATCACTTTCTTATAAAGTCTGTCCGCATTTCCTCTTCTAACTTTTGGAACATTTGCCCCGATTTCCCCAAATAATTTATAGAACTCCGAAGCACCAAGTTCATTGTAGGTTTCTCCCAAAATATAGATCAAGTCACCATCCGCTTTAAAGTTGCTAGTAATTGTTTTGCGAACATCATCAATTTTTGCAACCATTGAATAAAGTATGGTTGGAGGAACAGAAATTTTTATATCTCCGGATTTGAAATCATTCTTCATGCTATCCTTACCGGAAGTCATGGGAATATTATAGTATGTAGACATATCGAAAAGTGCTTTATTCATCTGCACCAACTTTGCCAATTTCAATTTTCCATCAGGATTTGTAACCGGATCATAGGCAGAATCAGGGACACAAAAGTTATCGTTTACAGTCCAGAATCTATTTGTGTTATCATTAATATCAGGAAGTTTTCCACCAACCGAAATTATTTGTCTCATTGCTTCATCAAATGCTCCGGTACTCATCTCGTATGCATCAATATCTCCAAATTTTGGACAAATCCCATTGGAAATTGCAATACCTTCAAAGCTATTAAAATTCAATCTCATCACAGCCGCATCTTGTGGAGATTTTCCGTTATCTCCCATCAAGGGCTTAATAATTGTTTTACCTTTCACTTCATGATCGTATTGCCTGATCACATCCTCACGGGAACAGATATTATCGCTTTTCATAAGTTTAATTAGAATTTCATTGTAATCGAGGTTAGAAGGAATTTCGGGTTCATTAAGTTCCGGTTTTTTCCATTCTGCTTCCATATATTTTTTAGGAACTCCTTCATGCAGGAATTTCATATCGAGATAAGCAACTTTTCTTTTATTGTATCTGACATCAATAAATCCGGTTGAAGTGAATTTGCCGATATGTGAAAGTTCTACTTCTCTATCTCCTGCAAGTTCAAATAATGCTTTCTTGTTATGTTCTTCTACAACAAGTGTCATACGCTCCTGAGATTCGGAAACATAAATCTCCCATGGTTTAAGGTTTGAGTATTTTAATGGAACTTTCTCCAGATTTACAACTGCACCATCAGTTATCTCAGCAAGTTCTCCAACAGATGATGATAAACCTCCGGCACCGTTATCAGTTGAACATTTGATCAACCCGCGTTCAGCTGCTTCCTGCAAATAATCATCCAGTAATTTCTGGGTAATCGGGCTTCCTATCTGAACGGCTGATTGCGGAGAATGCTCATCTATTTCTGCAGAGGAAAAGGTTGCACCGTGAATTCCATCTTTACCCACACGACCACCAGCCATAATTATCAGGTCACCTGCATCAATTGGTTTAAGCCAGGAATTCACTCCCTTAAACTGATATGGCATCACACCACCAGTACCGCAATATACCAGCGGTTTACCGCTGTAACGATCATCAAAAATGATCGAGCCGTTCACTGTAGGAACACCTGATTTATTTCCACCATCTTCGATTCCATGCCGAACACCTTCAAATATACGTTTCGGGTGCAGCTGACCTGGTAATAATTCTTTATCATAATTCGGAGGTCCGAAACAAAGAACATTTGTATTAAAAAGCAGCTTACCACCACCGATACCTGTTCCCAACGGATCACGATTATTCCCTAGAATTCCTGTGATAGCTCCACCGTAAGGATCAATCGCAGACGGAGAATTATGAGTCTCTACCTTCCAAACAAAAACCGATTCATCGTTGATCTTCACAACACCTGCATTATCCGTAAATATCTTAAGTAGCCAGTTATTCCCCGCTTTTTTCAGTCTTTCACGAACGATCTCGGTAGATTGACGAATATAGGTTTTAAATAGAGAATCGATAGTTTCTTCTTCACCTGTCTCCAAATTCTTATAATTAATACTCGCAGAGAATTCTTTATGTTTACAATGTTCACTCCATGTTTGAGCCAGCACTTCCATCTCGCAATCTGTGGGCTTTTCGGGAAGATTATTCTGTTTTCGTATAGCTATTGTTCTATCTTGTAAGTAATATTCCCTGATCGCTTTCATCTCTTCCAGATTTAATGATAAGAGCATATCTTTTGATATCTTTTGGAGAGCTGCATCATCTACATCAAGATCAATTGTCAGCTGTTTATTGTCGGAAGTAATTTGTACTTCAGGAATATATTCAACTTTTCCAGTAAATTTACCATATTCAAAATGTTGAATAAGTTTATTCCCTAATAATTCTTCAGACAATTCCTTAAGTGAATTCCCATCAAGTTCATTCTCGAAAAGGTAGATATCTTCAGTGTAGATGTGTTGTGTGTTCGTATCGAGATCAAGATCAAGAATATCCATTAATGTCTTCTGAGCTGAAATCCCTTCATCATCAGTAACACCGGGTTGTTTTGCCACCAGAACGAATGACTTATAAAAAGTATCCTGATAAAATGAATTGATATAAACATCATGAATGATCTCATCTCTCAAGCCTAAATTGGCAAATCGTTCAATTTCTGTTTCTGACAGATCATACATCACATTGAATATCTTTCCGGTTTTCACCTTTCCTGTATTTATGTTTAGAAAGTTTTGGGCTATTTTTTGTACCTTATCTCCCTGAACATCTTTAATATGATCTTTTAATATTATCTGAATCTGATTTTTCATTAATTTTCCATTCCTCAATTTTTTATCATTTATAGAACAATGAATTACAATTATTACCTTTAACACAACTATTAATGATATCAGTCAAATCAAAAGGATATTTAGCAAAAGGATTTTTTTGAATATTGACATTAACAGGTTGATATAGGTCATCGGAATTATAATCAATGAGTATAAAAGCACTAACCTCTTCAAGTTTCCGTTGTTCATTAATAACACTTTCTTCGTTTCCAGGAGAAGATGTTACCCCGATTCCGAAAATTATATCTTCGAAACTTTTAATATTAGCTCTAGCAATGCAATTTGAAACACATACGATTATAAAAGGTTTTTTTTCTTCATTTATCAAGTTTACATATTTATGATATTTCCCTTCTTTTTCATCCATAATTGCGTTTATAGGTCTATAAGAATGCGCTCCACCGCGTAATAATTTCCTATTTAGATGAAATGCTCCTATAGGGAGAACTTCCACAATTAAGTTATAGTTTGTAACAAATCTGTTTTCATTATTTCTAATCAAATTGATACTTAACCATGAATCGATATCATTAATAATTACATTTACGCTTTTTATTATCCCATCTTTTACTATTTGCTTAATTTCTAAATTACTCCTATTGAAATCCAAAGTAATATGATACTTTGTTTCAAGCTTCCTTATACTTTTAGCAAGTAAAAATATAATAGATTGTTCATACTTATAATCTTCGTATTTATTCAGCGTAAACACTTCAATAATTGCTTTCTGATCGTTTTTTTCAATCTCCCAATCTAGGTTATTATTTCCTTTTACTTCATACTTTGGTTGAAATTTAACAGAATATCCCAAATTTTGTAAAAAATTTCCCACCAACAGCTCGTGAAAAGAGTTTTGCATATTAAAATCATTTGAGAACATATATCCATAGAATTCATGTTTTTTTTCAGAACTTAGATTCACTAAACAATCTGATAAGTTTGAAAAAACTGTTCTGAATAAATTAGAATTTGCTAATAAATCTAATTGCATGAACCATTTATTAACATCTTCCACTTCTGATGTATTAATTTTTTCTTCTCTTAGTATTGGATAGGCTAATTTAATCTGATCAACAAGTTCTAACACTTCATTATGGGATTCTATTTTTTTGTACTTACTCATTTATTACCTATTTTTTCTCACATTCATATCGATGAACTCATTTCCCATCGAACTTTATCATTGGAAATTCTGTGTTCGATATTGGATATTCATTTTTTCAATCTCTCTCCATTATATATCAAAAATTATTTTCTGTGCATTCGCACCTTTTGAATCAATTATTATCTTTTTCTCTTCAATGATAGAACCCACGATTTTAGCTTTAACTGACAATGCATTAAGGACAGATTCGGCATCTGTTTTATTAACCACTATCATCATCCCGTTACCCATATTCCATGTTTTATATGCTTCAACCTCGGAAACATTCCCAATTTTTTGAATCTCTTTTACCATCGCTGATGGAGGAAAGAGATCATTGAATTCTGCGCCTAAGCCAGTTTGTTTAAGAATCCTGTTAAAATTCCCAGGGATTCCGCCACCAGTAATATGTGCAATTCCCTTAATATTAATTTTACGATTTTCTCCGAATCTTCCCAGCAAATCTAATAAAGCTGAAGAATATATTATTGATGGTTTTAGTATCATCTCTCCCCAACTCTTTCCAAAGGGAGAAGGTTTATTATATATATTTTCGTCAAATTCTTTTTCGAGGATATATCTTACGAGTGAGAATCCATTCGAACGGAATCCTTTTTCCAGCAATGCAATGATCTTATCGCCAGGATTTATCTTACTTCCTGTTATAGTTTTTCCTTTTTCCAGAACACCAACAGCAGTTGCATTCCATACATTACCATTAACCGATTTCCCAACTTCGGCAATCTCTCCACCGGGGATAACTACATTCTGCTCGATACAAGCTTTTGCCAATCCTTTCATAAGATCATGAATGATATCTGGATCAACTTTATTTGTATCAATCGTGTTTGAAATGGAAATTGTTTCTGCGCCTAGACAGATAACATCATCAGCAACCATGGCAAGCAGATCGTATCCAAGAGTATCAAATTTTCCAATACGCTCTGCAACTTCCATTTTTGTGCCTACGCCATCATCACCTTGAACAATATAGAAATCACCCATATCCAGCATTCCGGCAAATGAGCCTTCATCAGTTACCGGTTCACCGATCATATTCTTTCTCGAAGCAAAAGTTGATCTGGCAAAACTGTAAGCGATCTTAGATGCTCTATCGCCCATTTTAATATCTACCCCGGCTTTTTTGTAATCAGCCATTTTTTAACTCCATTTTAGCATTATTCATTAATTTATTCAGATGAATTATAATCCTGGTTATCCAAATTCTCGGTACTTAAATAAATATCATGAGGTTTACCTTCCCGAATAGAAAGAGAAGAAACAACTTCAAGTTCTGCCAGGTTATGAAATTCAGGAATATTCATTGCACCGCAAGTT
>JAUVKM010000065.1 GCA_030596265.1 Candidatus Cloacimonadota bacterium | reverse complement strand
CATGAAAGCATTTATATAATAATAATAATTAACCTAAGTAAAATTCTTGACATTGCAAAACACAAATTTACTAATTGTTCCATAAAAAAAAAGGAGGATGTATTTATGAATTCATTGTTATTTACAGTGGCAAAAGGTGGTGGTGGTTTTATTACTTTCTTATTCTTTGCTGTCTGGCTCGTTTCCGCGATTGGGCTATGGAAGATATTTGAAAAAGCAGGTAAACCAGGATGGGGAGCATTTATCCCAATTTATAATATGATATTATGGTTAGAGATTGTAAGAAGACCTGGTTGGTGGATCATCTTGATTGTTATTGTACCATTTGCAAATATTATTTGTGCAATAATTGTAGTATTTGATCTTGCGAAATCATATGGTAAAGGTGTTGGATATGGATTTGGATTACTTTTATTACCACTTATTTTCTTCCCAATGCTTGGATTTAGTGATGCCGAATATACGCCAATAAAAAGAGAAATTGTAATTCAAACCTAAGATAAGTAATTTTGTAATAAAGCACCACAAATTTTGTGGTGCTTTTTTATTTGTAATTTGACAAAATATAGAGAATAATATTAAAAGTTCAAATATACAAAAGAAGGAAATGTTATGAGAGATGAACTGAAGCGTGGTTTTACCAGTGATAATAATGCTGGAATTCATCCAGATGTATTAACGGCGATGCAAAATGCAAATATTGGACATTGTATTGCATATGGAGATGATATTTACACACAAAATGCAATTATCAAAATCAAAGAACATTTTGGTAAAGATACTGATGTCTATTTTACATTCAATGGTACTGGTTCAAATGTGCTTGCGTTAAAGATGTTAACCGAATCATATAACTCAATTATATGTGCAGAGACGGCTCATATAAACGTTGATGAATGTGGAGCCCCGGAAAAGTTTACCGGATGTAAGCTGCTTTCTATTCCTACCGAGAATGGCAAACTTACAATTGAGAAAATAAAATATCACATGCATGGATTTGATTTCGAACATCATTCGCAACCAAAAGTGATCTCAATTGCTCAAGTTACAGAAATGGGTACAGTATATACTCAAAATGAAATAAGAGATATTACTGATTATGCCCATAAGAATAGAATATTAGTTCATATGGATGGAGCTAGGCTCTGCAATGCTGCTGTAAGTTTAGATATTAGCCTATGTGAGATTACTGCTGATGTTGGTGTCGATGTCCTTTCTTTAGGTTTGACTAAGAATGGTGCTATGAATGCAGAAGCAATAATATTTTTCAATCAGAAAATATCAAAAAATTTTAAATATTACCGTAAACAGGGAATGCAATTGGCTTCTAAAATGAGATTCATGGCAGTACAATTTACAACGCTTCTTTCTAATGATCTTTGGAAGAAGAATGCTAAGCATGCCAATAAAATGGCAAATATCCTGGCGGAGAGTGTTGCAGAATTTCCACAAATACAGATAACTCAGAAAGTGGAGGCAAATGGCGTTTTTGCAATTGTTCCATTTGAAATAATCCCGAAATTACAAGAAGAATTCTTTTTTTATATGTGGGATGAACATAAATCTGAAGTTAGGTGGATGACATCATTTGATACGCAACTTGAAGATATTGAAAAATTTGTGTTACTATTGAGAAAATTAATGAAATAAAAGAAAGACCGATTCTTTTGAATCGGTCTTTCTTTTATTTTAAAAAACTATTCCTTCAGGAATAGTTTCTCAGATCTCTTCATATCTTCTTTTTCTTGTTCAATTTTTTCCTCGGTAGGTTTTGTAAGTAATTTTCTGTCATCTATATGATCAATAATCTCCGCTTTAAGAATTACTATCATTTCTCTAGAAACTACCGATTTAGTCTCATATCCAAAAAGGTATTTAAGACCAAAAAACCACCATGGAAGATCTTTTAGAATTGGGATTCCACCACGACCAGTTTTAATCTCTTTGTCGAAAAGTCCGCCAATTACTGTTTCCTCACCATCAAATAACAAAACTTCTGTAATTGATTTGCTTTTATCAATGATTGTTGTAATATCACCAGGAATAGCAGAACTTTTTTCAACTTCCACAGAAAGGTATATTGCTTCTCTATCATCTTCAACTAACACTTCGGGGGTTACTTCCATGATAATACCGGTTTCAAAGAATTTCTCTGTTGTATTTCCGGCTTGATCAAGTGTTTTCACAGAGAAGTCCTGTCCAACTTGAATAAAACCTTTCTTTTTTGATATCACAGTTATACTTGGTCTGGCAATTATTGTACCTTTTTGATTAGCCTCAATAATTGCCAGTAAGGTCTCTAATTCGATTGTAACATCACCGGCGTTCATCTTTATAGGAATAATGAAAGGGTCAGTAGGAGTTCCAGCACTAAATATATCAGTTGATAAATTACTTGTAGTAGCTAAATTTACTGCGACATCAACTTTTCCACCGAAAAGAGTAGTCCAGTCAATTCCTACTTCATGGATAAGAGTTTTATCAGCTTTAAAGAAAATGGAACTTATCCGAACCTGTTTGGTAGATGCTGTTACTTTTCCTTCAACCCCAATTTTCTGCCCTGATTCATCTATAATTACTTCAATATCTTTTATAACAAATGTAGCAGGACGTTCTTCGAGAGCAAGATCATGAAATCTTATGATCAGATTCAGTGCATCTTTCCATTGGAGACCTTTGATCGGGATTCCAATTGGGTTATTAAAGTTACTCGTATTTAAAATATTCTTTCCTGCAAAATCCAAAGAGAGATATTCGATAGCTTTAATGGCAGCAGCGAAATTTGTCTCACGAGAGATCGTGATCAACTCTTCCTCAGGGATGTTTTTAATATTTTGTTCCTGACCAAATAAGGTTAGAACCAAACACAGGAGAATAAGAAAGCTAATTAATTTCTTCATTTTTATTCCTCTTTTAATTCATTCAAATAGATTTTTCTATCTTTTATTACACCAATTTCGTTCAATTGGAATGTTGCATATTGCTCTTTCCAGTTAATAGATTCGAGAGTTCCGTACGCAACCTTATCACCTATTTCAAGTATATGTATTCTGCCAATTCTGTCTTTAATAAATACTTTATTGGGTGTTAATCCGATCATTCCGGAAGAGTATATATCTAAGAATTCTTGTTCTCCTTCATCAAGTACCGGTGCATGAATTCTGGAATAGAAAGGATCATATCTTACATTTTTATATTTTAATTTTCTAAATGGTATATCACCAATTTCAGTTGCGGTTTCTTCAAAATATGCATTGAGAACAATAACAAAGCTAACATTACCGCTCGAAATATCATCTTTAGTTTCTTCGTTGATCTTTATTGATTCGATAACATAAAGCATATATTGGCTTTCGATCTGATAAACAAAAGTATAGAAAGATCGAACTGGTGCAATCCCCTTAATTGTATATGAATAATAACTAATGTTTTCGATTTTGCTTAATTTATTATATATAAAATTGAATTTCATATCAGGGCAAAAGTTATCGCAAATATCCAGCAGGTATTTATAAGTTATTGTTGGATCATTTTTCTGAGGAATGAGCTTGCTCTCTCTTTTAACTTTTTTTTCAAGATCTTTCAAGGATTGAATAAAAAGATCTTGATTTTCCATATCAGGATTTGCAGCCTTCAGATCATTTAGTTGTTTTAGGTTATTCTCATAAGCACTTTTTATCACTTTGACCTTTTTTACTGAAGACGTATTTCCAAGCAGAAAACCCAGAATAACTAAAACTAATAAGATTGAAAGTATCAAAGTATTTCTTAAAGCATAATTCATTTCTATTTACCTTCTATTTTATCTATCTTATATTGTGCTGCTTTTGATAGATCGTTATCAGGATATTTTTTAATTAACGTTTTCCAATATTGTATTGCTGATTTCAGATCATTTTCCTTCTCACTACAGTTACCCAGCATAATGAGTGCATCTGGAGATTTACTACCGTTTAATACATAAACCATTTCTAAAGTTTCTTTTGCTTCAGAATATTGATTCATCAAGTATAAACATTCACCAATAAAATATTTAGCATTATATGTCATTTTATGCTGTGGATATTTTTTTATAAATTCACTAAATTGATTAAATGCATTATTAATATTGCCAGAAAAATATAATGAAAGTATGGAATGATATTTGTCGTCAATTTCTATAGGAGTTTCAGTAATTAGTTCCGTTTTTGGTTCATCTTTTACTTTATCAATAATTGGTTTTTCTGTTTCTTCCTGTTGAACAGGTTTTTCATTGTCGGTTTTTTTATTCTTAATACTTTTCCAAGATTCAGGTTCAGGATATTTACTAGAAATATTAAATTTCCAGATCGTAAGTCCCTGATCTTCATATTTTGCAACACTTATAATCTTACTTTCCGGAAAGAGTTTGGAAAAAGCAATTACAGCACGTCTATTTGTTGTATAACCATCAACGGTAAATCCTCCATTGTTACTTGAGAGGTCACTGATCCAGCTTAATCTATTTCTATTCAGAGATTTAGAATATACATCGAGAATATGGTTCCATTGGTTTTTATTTCCTGTAATTCTTTCTACTTTGAGCAGATTTTCTTGAAGTTCATTTAATTTTGTCTTGATTTCATTGAGTCTTTTAATCAGTTCACGATTTTTTGAAAGTTCTCGTTCTATTTGATAATTCTTTTTTCCATAATCAATTATATCTTGTTTCAATTCCAAATTTTTAATAGTTCCAGCAAAAGCAAAATAGAAGATAGCAGCTAGAACCAAAAAACCATGCCAGGCAATTTTAAAATACTTTTGATTTTCTATCACTCTATTTGGTAGTAGGTTTGTAGAACTAAACTTTTTATTCTTAGGTACTAAGGTTTTCCAAGCTAAAGCAATTGGTATGGCATATCGGGCAATTCTTTCGGGAGTTATTTTTTCTCCCATTCCTTCTTGAACGGATAGATGAGCAAGATCGATCCTTGTTATGTTATCTCCTTCTTGAGAAGCGGAGCGAAAATATTCCAAATCCTCATCGGAAGTGCTATCACCAACCAATAGAATATTTCTTGTAATAGGAATATTAGAAATGTCTTGTTCCAGTAGTACTTTAGAGTAAAGAGTCTCTCTCATGGTTATTTCATCACTGTCAGGAACAATAATAGGGAATGTTTTGATATGCATGCCATTTTTCAGAACGATACCAACTTTATAATCAAACCCAATATACAAAATAAGAACATAATCATCTTCAGAGAAGATATAATTATGATTAACGACATTTGTTAAGCATATTTCATTTGTATCAATACAACTATAGAAATATCTTTCTTTTGATAGTATCAGATTGATGTCTCTCAATGCATGAAAAAGTCTGAATTTGCCAGCATGAGCAAAGGCGAGTCCAGATTTATCAGAATTCAGAATGTAATCGAAAGAATAGTTTTTAGCCTTGATCTCATCTTTTGATAGGAACTCTTCTAAAAGGCGTTTATGTAGATTTTTTGTTCCGTATGAGGAATCAAATTGAAAATATGATATTTGCTCATCATTTGCATTAAAAGATATTCTTCCCCTTTCAAGTGGGAATTGCTGAAGAAAATTTTGCAAATCACGCAAACCGGGTAACATATCCTCTTTTGCTGAACTATCAAAATCTTCAGTATCTTCAAGTTCAGATATCTCAGGTAATGAGAAGGACTCATCTTCAATTTCAGATAATTCCGGAATATTGATTTCATTTTCGTCGGATTCTTCGGGAAGAAAAGCATCTTCTTTTTTTTCCACTTCTTGACGGAAGAGTGCAGAAGATAATATAGATTCTTCAAGGCTTTGAACAGTAACAATACCATTACTAAGAGCAAGCTGTGCTACCTTAACTTTCAGCCCGTCTTTAAAAATGCCAAATGCAAGTTTTTCTTTTTTTCTAGCCATTATTTATCTCTCACGACGAATAGGTTAACAAATGATTCATACGCTTTTTATTATTTGCATAATTCATAGCTACTTCCTTAGTGATAATACCCTTTCTATAATTTGTAAAAAGCTCTTGTTCCATTGATATCATCCCCTTTCTCTTACCTTCGGTTATCATCTGGTATATCTCGCCAATATTTTTATTCCGTATTGCTGCCTGAACAGATGAGTCTACCGAAAGAACTTCTTTAACCATAACAAGTTTTCCATGCTTATCTGGAACGAGCTTCTGGGAAATGATTATTTTTAAAGTATCAGCAAGACGGAATCTAACACGTTCTTGTTCAATAGGTGGAAACTCTGCAACAATCCGGTGAAGGCTATCTACCGCAGAACTTGTGTGCAATGTAGAAAAAACCTTATGACCACTATCAGTTGCTTCTAATACTGTTGCTATTGTTCCGGGATCTCTCATTTCTCCAACAACAATGATGTCCGGATCCTGTCTTAATGCTTGAATAGTGCCCTCTTGAAAACTTAATACATCTTCACCTATTTCTCTATGTCTAACTATTGACTTAATAGATTTATGAACGTATTCAATTGGATTTCCAATTATTATAATATGAGCATAATTCTTCTTGTTGTTCATATCTATAATTGAATCCAAAGTGCTACTTTTACCAGAACCAGTAATTCCTGTAACAAGAAACAATCCTGATTTTTCAAATTTAAGGTTGAATCGTTTGTTAATTATTTCTGGGAAATTTAGTTGTTCAAGATCAAAAAGTTCTTGGTTAACTCTACGAAAATTTGCAACTAGTGTATTGCTCTCATAATAAATATCGCCACGGAACCGATTTGGTCGCTCTCCCTTTTTGAGAACCAAACCTAAGGAAATATCAACATTTTTATTATTAAATAGCATCACCTTTTGATCATCACTCAAGATGCTCAATAAAATTGCAGTGATTTCATCTTGTGTAAAACTGGGAACTTTGTCAGAAGATGCTTTAGTACCATAAACTCTGTACCATATCTTACCATTAGATCCTGGTCCACCAAAATCTATATCTGAAGCTTCAATATCTCTCATGTGTATCATTAAGGTGCGCAAACATTCATATGCCTCTTCTTTCCAGGCTGCGTTGAATGTAATCATTTTATTTATATTTTGGAATCTTGAAGTACCTGTGAGATACTCACTTAATGCAACTTGCATCTCAGATAAAAACGACAAACCCATATGATCTCCAATAAATAAAAAATAACTTTTTTCTATGACAACGAATAAGTTTTTTCAATATAGTGTCAAGCACATTTTGTTAACTTACTAAGTTTTAGAGAGATATAAAAATTATTGGTAACTTTTAAAAAAATGGTTTGACGCCATAACAGACTGAAATAAAGGAAGATAACAAGTGACAATATCATATGAGATAAAATGAGTTTTGTATAATAAAAAAAGCTCCCTATAAATAGGAAGCTAAATGTGTATACATTTAATAATTATTTAATAAAGCTATTCTCCGGTAACTAGTTTCAACATTACAATTCTTTGAACTGCTTTACGCCATTTAAAGAAAGTACTATTCACAAGATTGATCATGAAACGTTTAAGTAATTTTTCACCTTTATACGCAAAAAAATCCAATATCTTTTTTCTATCGAAATGTCTTACTTTTACCTCTGTTTCTGCACGTAATGTAACAAATGTAGATCCAGTGAGAATAAAGCTCTCTTCACCAGAAGAATCCCACTTTTGCAAATAATCAATAGTTGTATTATTAAGCCATACAGAAACTTCACCACTTTCAATAATAATGATGGATCCGGATTTTTCGTTACCAATAGGGACATCATCACCAATTTCATATTTTTTAATTCTTCCTAAAGCCATAAAATCCACTTTATCTTCAGGAGAGAATCCATGTAAAATAATAGGTTCTCCTTTTTGAACTGTATCCGTTCCCGGTTCAAATGCTTTTTGCAATGGTCCATAAAGATCTTCAGAGTGTTGTACTCCTACTTTTACAACTTCAAAAAGCTCTTCTGAATTGATAGGCTTAGAAAGGTATTGAAACGCACCAGCATGTACAGCTTTCACCGCTCCTTCAATACTAGAAAAACCTGTGAGGATAACAATTACAGCAAGTGGTTGTTTTCGTTTGATCATCTTCATTAATTCGAATCCCCCAATGCGTGGCATTGCCATATCTATCAGGAATAAATCGAATATATCATAATCCATCTTATCAAGAGCATCCTGACCATCTACGGCAAGGGTTACCTCATAGCCCTCTTCTTCAAGAAGCTCTTTGCATAATTCTCGAATTGTAAGTTCATCATCAACAATTAATATATGCTTTTTCATAATTTATCCTTGTTGTTTATCAAGTTCTTCTTGGATCAAATCCAGATGTTTTAATTTTTGGAATTTTATTAATATCTCATTAATCTTATTAATTGATTCAGTCATTTGGTTACCGGATTTCTCTAATTTGTCATCATTGTAATCGTAAGCAGCTTTAATAATTCTGCGAATTGATAGAGAGATAACCGTAAGGGGATTATTGAGATCGTGGTCTAGCATAGAAATTTTAGCAGATTCCTGAACAACTTCTCGATATTTTTCCAGAAGCTTCTTATTGTTTATTAATTCCGCTTCTTTTCCAGAAAGCTCAACTTTCTGGTCATTTAAAAATTTAGTATTTTCTTCTGAAGAGATAGAATGTTTTTTCATAATGTTACTTATATAACTTGATATGAAAGCTATACCACTAAAAAGACCAGTATATGAGATGAGGAAAATTGTTTGTGTCGGAACATCAGCTTTAAATTCTGCACCATCAACAGGAATCAGCCAGCCAAAGTTATACATCAGAATCAGCACCAACAGGCACATACTACCAATCATCGCAGCAATGACTCCTCCTGAATTTTCCATAACTAAACTTGCCGTAATAACAGCTATCAGATATATCCACACAAAAGAGCTTTCCAATCCCCCAGTAAGATGAACGATAACAGTAGCAAATACTATGTCTAATACTATTTGCAATGAACTAAAAAGAGAATTTGTTTTTATGATCTGGAGATGAAACAGGACATTAAGAGTAAATATTCCCAGAAATGTTGTCACAAATATTACAATCGGAAAAGTTTGATTAATTTGAGTTACACGCAATATCCCAATGGCAAATAGAATGAGAACAATATACCAGCGTACTTTCGACCACCATTTATAGGTTTCTATCTCATGATTGAAAAAGTCATTTTCGGTCATA
>JAUVKM010000095.1 GCA_030596265.1 Candidatus Cloacimonadota bacterium | reverse complement strand
TGAAAACGGTGCTGTCGGGGCTGTAACACAATGGATTCAGGATGTGATGACATTCCAGTCAAATCCACATCATGATCAACCTGTGAGGATTTATAGACAGCATATCGGAACTTGCAGTGTTCATTCTTATTTAACTTCTGCAGCAGCAAGAGCAGCACTTATTCCTACCACCGTGAATGTGATGTACAGTGATAATCATAAAATTAATGAATTTTGGGATAGAAGATGGATTGCCTGGGAACCAGTAAATACGTATGTTGATAATCCGGGAGGTTATGAAAACTGGGGTTGGGATGTGGCTTCTGCTTTCAACTGGCGGGGAGACAGCTTCATCTGGGATACAACAGAAAAATACACCGAAGTTTGCACTCTTAACGTAAATGTTACAGATAGCAATGGAAACCCGGTCGATGGTGCAAGAATTAAGATATATAGCAATCCTTGTACTGGTTGGGGAGCCACTGCTGGGTGGACAGATTTCAATGGCAATAAACAATTTTTACTTGGAGACAATCGTACTTACACGGCACAGGTAACCAGCAGTATTGGAAATTATCCAGCATCCGGGATGGAAACTGTTATCACAAATAGTGGAGCTGGAATTTATTATAACTGGAATGTAATTCTACCCGGCACAATGCCTTATCTGGATATTTCTTCTGCTTCTCCTCCTGCCAATCCTACAAATGATTACCGTATAGTTGTGGAATATGAACTTCCTAAAGAAATTCTATATGGTACTAATTTTGATGATTATAATGAATTCTCAAAATCCAATACACCCGGTCATATCGATTTTTTTATCTGTGATGAAAACAATTTTAATGAATATCTGACCGGGCAAAGTTTTGAAGCATTTGAAATAAATCACAATAATCCTGGAAATATGATCGATTTTGTCCTTCCTACTTCCGATTCATGGTATGCAGTTTTTTCTAATGAAGAAAAAATAATCACAACACAGGAATTGCAAGTAAATATTGAACTGTATCAGAACATTCCCAGCGATGTTCCTGATGAAGAACTAAATGAATCGTATCCGGGAATAGCTCTACATCAAAATTATCCCAATCCGTTCAATCCTACTACAACGATCTCTTTTTCATTAAACACCGAAAATATTGAAGATACCGAATTAGTGATCTATAATCTCAAAGGACAGAAAATAAATACGCTCTATCCGTTCCCAAACAGGGGTTTAGGAACGAGAAGTGTTATTTGGAACGGGACAGATGAAAACAACAAACCAGTTTCATCAGGAATATATTTCTATCAATTGAAAAGAGGAAATAATTTTTCCGAAACTAAGAGGATGCTGCTGTTGAAATAGAGAAAAATAGGAGAAAAAAATGAAAATGGAAAAATTACTTATAAAATCAAGCCTATTTGTACTAGCGGGCATTCTTATAATCCCTACATTTCTCGCTGCAGATGATTTAGCTATAGGAGTTTATTCGACAGATCTAAATGGTAGAAGTTTTGTGGAATCTTATTTAAATGAAATTCCAGAAAATTCCCGAACTTCACCAGAGCAAATGCCTAACTGGCCCCAAATCATGAATGTTATACCTAATTTTGCACCGACTGGTGCTTACCTTGCCGATGTTACCGGAGATGGTTTTTTGGAGATACTTGCCGGCTCTGTAGATGGTTCCTATCATATCTGGGATTATTCAGGCAACTATCTCCCGGGATGGCCCAAATTCGGGTTAGAACCGATACAATCCAAATCAGCAACAGGCGATCTAGACCCTGATTATCCTGGTTTGGAAATCATTATTGCCGGGAAAACTAATACTTTATATGCTTGGCACAACGATGGAACAAATGTTCCGGGTTGGCCCCAAACTGTAGGTGAAACCGGAGGTCATAAATCTCCTGCTCTTTTTGATATCGACAATGACGGATTTCTTGAAGTAATTCTCGGACAAAGGATGTATCCGGATGGTCTAGTAACAGCTTTCAATCATGATGGAACGATATGTGCGGGCTGGCCTCAAACTTTAGATTATATGTGTGTTGCTACTCCCGCTGTCGGAGATATTGATAATGATGGAGAAATTGAAATTTGTGCGGTTTCATTTAATTCTGTTTATCTCTGGGATAAAGACGGAGTACTGAAAGATGGCTGGCCTAAACTCAATGTTGCAGGCGGAATGAGTTATGCTCAACCGATTTTTGCTGACCTCGATGATGATGGAGATATGGAAATTCTTCATTCATATTATACGAGCAATACAAATTACGTCGGTATTTATCACTATGATGGAACTATTTTTGAAAATTGGCCACAAACTTATCCCGGTCCTCAAAACATGGTTATGCCAATAACTGGTGATATTGATAATGATTATGACTTGGAAATTTTTGGAGGTTGTCACGGATATGGAATATTAGAAAGACATCATACCGGGGAAGAGGTTGAAGGATGGCCTGTTGACATATATAATTTGGAGTGTTCTCCAATAATTTTCGACTTGGATGATGACGGGGATAGAGAAATAGTTTTTGGTGATAATGCAGGTAGTTTTTATGCTTATAACGGAGATGGTTCTGCTGTTGATGATTGGCCCATTTCTTCAGGTGGTAATGCAATGGTAAACAGTGCTGCCGTAGGTGATGTGGACGGTGATGGAGACATTGAGATCGTTCTTTCGGTACATAATGGGACTGTGAACTTATGGACTATTGAAGATATTCCATATCGCAGTTATCTAACAGATTGGGGAATATGGTTCCATGACATTTGGAATACTGGTTGGATGCATCCTCGTTCTCCCCAAAATCTGATTGCTGAAATATCTGATGATTCTGTTAATTTACTTTGGAACGCAAACATAGAACCAGATATTGCGGGTTACAATATTTATAAAAGCGATATATCAGGTGGACCTTATACGAAGATCAATAGTGAGTTAATAGCAGATACATCCTATGTTGATGTTGACGGAACAGAAAATGATTTCTATTGTCTTACAGCTGAAATTGAAGCTTGCACAGAATCAAGATTGAGCGATGAAACATTTGCCCAAGTAAGCGTGGATAATGCATTAGAAACTGTTTATCAAATTCTTTATAACTATCCCAATCCGTTCAATCCAACTACAACGATTTCTTTTTCATTAACCGCAAAGGATGCTAAGGACGCAAAGATTGAAATCTATAATTTGAAAGGGCAGAAAGTAAAAACGCTTCATCCGTTACTAAACAGTTGTTTAGGAACGAGAAGTACATATTCTGTGGTTTGGGATGGAGCCGATGAAAACAATAAACTAGTTTCTTCAGGAATTTATTTTTACCAATTAGTAAATGAAATTAATAAATCGAATATCAAAAAAATGTTATTACTAAAATAACAAGTTCTCCAATGCTGAAGCTATGGAGAACAAGGAGGAAAAAATGTTGAAACAAAATGAACAACCTTTCATTATTTCAGGAAGGAGAGTAAAGGTTTTATTTTTTATCTTCTCTATTTTACTTTTAACTTCTGTAACTGTGTATGCACAGCAATTTGTAAATGGTGATTTTGAAACGGGTGATTTCACAGGCTGGACGGTCACAGGACCACATAATGCCGATGTAACTCAATACCAGGGAAGTTATAGTGGTCATATTCACATTGGTTCCGGCAGTGCTTCTGGAGGCAGTCCGCCTAATGCGCAATGGCAGATGGTAGGACAATCTTTATTCATTCCGGGTGTAGCAGATTCACTGAATTTTTATATGGGTGTATCGGGTGCAAACTGGCATAATGGTGGTCATGTATGGATAATGGATGCAGATTCTGTGGGAACTTATTTCCAGCTCTACTATACTGGTGGTGGTGGTGGAAGTGCACAAAGTTATCCATGGGAATATCACCATGTCAATATTGAGCCATGGGCAGGTCGTCAGGCTACTATATATTTTGCAGGGCAGAATTCAAATGGATATAGTGACCATCTGTGTGATATTTACTTCGATAATATAAGCGTCTCACCAACAATACCAGATACTATTGCACCTACTGTAACTGTGGATGTCCCGAATGGAGGAGAAGTATGGGTAGTTGGTGACACATATCAGATAGAATGGACAGCAGACGATGATATGGGAATTCATTCCGATAGTGTTTTTTACTCTATCGATAATGGAGTTAACTGGACACTCATTGCGTCTCACAACGGAAATCCTCAGGAATGTGAATGGCTCATTCCCAATACACCTTCCACAGATTGTCTGGTAAAAGTAGTTGTTTATGATGGAGGAGATAATTCTGCAGTCGATGAATCGAATGCTGTATTTACAATCGATGCAGATAACACTCCACCCACAGTAGAAATTATCGAACCAAATGGTGGTGAAGATTGGGGAACGTATGAATGGCATTCTGTTACCTGGGATTCTGATGATAATGTTGGTGTTGTTTCAGATAGTATATTTTATTCAATAGATGATGGAGTAAACTGGACTCTTATTGCTAGCCATACAGGTAATCCTCAGAATTTTTCCTGGCAGGTTCCCAATACTCCCTCAGAAGAATGTTTGATAAAAGTGATGGTATTCGATGCTTCCAGTAATTTTGCTGAAGATATTTCGGATGGAACATTCATAATTTCTTATGTTGAACCACCACCGCTAACTTATGCGGTTGTTATCAAACAATCAACTTACAACGACCCAGATTGGCAGGCAGTTGCGGATGCTCTTCTGGCTCGTTATGGCGGTCAGCTTTTTATCTGGGAAACTTCATTAAATGAAGTTCAAGATGATATTGCTCAATATTATCCGAGTCATATTGGATTTATCTGTGACATGTCAACAGCATCACCTAGTTTTGTTCAAAATAGTGTCTGGTCTTTTACCAGAGCATTGGATGATGATGCATATTGCGATGCAGTATGGGGAATAATCACAGGATACAATGTCCAGGATGCACTTAATCTTGTTTCCGGACCTACCGGATTTGAGGTGAAAACCTGTATTGGAGGAACTACTTCCTGTAATGTAAATTATTACACTCAGGGAATATCTTCAAGCGAAGCAACTTATAATCAGTATTTTGTGAAATATCCCGATGCTCTGGAAACAGTCGAATTTAATGATGGTCCTACTGATAGAACCGAATGGCTGGTTACAATGGTAAATGAAGGTGTTGATATTTTTAATTATGATCCGGTGGATATATTTGTAACCAGTGGACACGGAAATCACGACCAGTGGCAATTACATTATCCAACATCCGGTCAGGAAGGATTTTTCCGTTCCAGTAATGGACAAGCTTATGGAGATCCTTACAGTGGAGATAATATAGATATCAATTCCGATAATCCAAAGATATTTTTCGGACTTGGTAATTGCTATATCGGTAAAATCTTGAGTGGAAGCAGCATGGCACCTTCTTGGATTCATACAGGTGGAGCTTACCAATATACAGGCTATGTGATTGCGGAGGGAGGAAGTTCTTGTCAGCATGGAGGAACAAAAGCTTACTTCTATAGAGTTGCCAGAAATAATACCTGGGCAGAATCATATTTCTTAAGTAATATTGCTTTAAAATTTGATATGGTAAATGGAACTCCCGGAGCCAGCCCTAATGATCTCAACGGTTCAGCTTTATATGGAGATCCGGGAATGGATATCAAGATGTGTAATGAAGGTGTGTTTATGGAACCTCTATTTACAAATGAACTGACGATAAATGAAGGAACCTTGAGAGATAGCATAACATATAAGATTACCATGAATCGAGAAGGTAATCCCGGATTTACCAGTAAATGGGGAGAACGGCATCCGGCAATAATTCTACCTCTTAAAGCTGAAGATATTCAAATTATCTACACAGATGCAATGGCAGTTGTGGTTGAAGATAACTTTGCTTTGATGTATATCTGGTATCAGGGACAACCACCACTTGCAGAAGGAGAAACCAGGGAAGTGATATTCACATGCAATCATACGGGAACTAATGTTGAAGAAGAAATGATTCCAGAAATAGCGAAAGTAAAATTGTATCCGAACTATCCGAATCCATTCAATCCATCTACTACGATTTCCTTTTCTGTGACACAGATAAATTCGTTTGTAACTCTCGATATTTACAACATTAAAGGACAAAAAGTAAAAAACCTCCTGAAAGAAAAATTAGCTGCAGGTATACATCAGGTTATATGGGATGGTAAGGACGAAAATGGTAAATCTGTTACTAGCGGGATCTATTTCTACAAGATGAATTCTGGTAAATTTACACGCACTAATAAAATGATCTTACTTAAGTAACGGTACATACATTTATTTACGACCACCGAAGAAATTCGGTGGTCGTATTAAAGAAAATTATATGATAAAAGGAGGACAATATGTTTAGTTTAAAGTTCTATTTAGTAATTTTATTAATTTCAATTTCCGTATTTTGTTTTTCAGATCAAATTGATCCGGTAATAGGAAACAAAACGAGTTATAATTCATCGCAAGTTATTTCAGAGGGTGCTTCTATTCGTGCATATTCATCACGTGATACAGTTCCACCATCTTTTGCAATTACTCATATAGAGGATGGAGATGTTACGATCCAGGTTACTTCTGATGAAGATCTCTTTATCGGTTGGGTGGATGAAAAACTTGTCTGGTCAGCAATCAATTTTGATTACTGGTGGTTGAATACTAGGCTTGGGAAAGATACCCAAAACAATGTTTATGCAGGGATTAAACTGTATGAATACTCGAACCCAAATTCAAATTTTGATATGTATGAACTGTACAACAATGGTGAAATTCTTGAGGAGAATTTTGATTGGAATGGACCCGGAGGTAATCCTTTGATCGTAAATGATCCTGATGAAAATGTTTATCTCGGGCAACCTACAATCGATCCGGAAGGTTTTGTAGATAGTAATAACATTACCTATATTGTTTCCAATGCCGGCGGCAGTAATGTCATCTTCACCAAGATTGATGCTGATGGTACAATACTTGTAAATAATCAAACTATTATAACTGGCGCAAATGCCTGGACGAACGAGATACGAATTGCAGTTGATACTAATAACAGGATATATCTCGTCTGGTCAAATGATATGCACGATATAACCTATGCATATTCTGATGATGGTGGAGATACATGGTCGACTCCTGTTTCTCTATGTTATAATGCTTCCCAACAATTAAACAAACCTCAGGTATACTGTGACAGCAACAATAATGTTCACATAATCTGGCAGTACTGGACAGGTTCATCAAATTTACTATCTTATTTAAAATTACGACCGGACGGTACGATAGCGATCGATGAAAGTTTTTTAACCCAATCGAATAACCAGGTATGGTCTGCTCGTATGGATATCGATGAAGAAAATAATCTTCATATTGTCTGGGCAAAAAGCAGTCAGAATATCACTTCTGCATATTATACAAAAATAAATGGCAATCTGGATGGTAATGGACTTCCCATGACAGATGAAGAA
>JAUVKM010000043.1 GCA_030596265.1 Candidatus Cloacimonadota bacterium | reverse complement strand
GGTTCTTCAGTTCCTGACTGTAATCCTGCTTGATCTTATTCAAGAAACTCTCGTATGAACTCACCAGGCTGCCACCCATCGGGCAATTCAAACTTTATAATAATTTATGGTTGGCTCTATCAGAACTAAAAAATGAAGTTGATAATCTATGGGAAACAGCAAGCAATTCTAACTTAAAAAAACTTGTAAGAGCTGTTAAAAAAGCAAAAACGCAAATACGTAATACAGCTTTATTAATTGAACAAAATCATTATGATGACATAATGTTACTTCTTAAAACTTTTGAAGATTATCAAATTGGTAAACAAAAACTTATAGAAAATCGAAATCTTGAATACATCCAAGAATATGAGATCACAAATCTCATAAATCAAAATGGTGAATTACGTGACAAAATCAATTTATTTACGAAATCAATGCTAAAAGTTATGCGTAAACAAATCAGTGGCAGATAGTTAATTGCATATAACAAACGTGTCAGAAGGTAGGCTGGGTGGTTTGTTTGGGCTGAATCCGGCAGTTGCCGGATTCAAACTTTGGTTTGTTTGTCTGGGCGGAATCTTCCGATTCCGCAGCGTGCTCGAACATTACGGGCATTTGTTATATTTATGTGTTTATTGCATCTTGTTTTATCAGTAGTAGCTAAATAAGAGGTGTTAATGGTAAAATATTCGATTTTTCTTCTGTTATTTATTGTTTTTTCTTCTATCTTATTATATTCATCAACTGACTCTTTACAAAAAAGTACAGCTAATCCTGACAATAACAATAACAATCAATATAATAGATTAACGAGCTTTATACCAGATTCATTAAAAGACATTTTAATTCTTGTCATTGGTTTGTTTGTCGGTTTTTTCATTACTCGTAAACTCAATAGAGATAATTTTAAATTCAGTGATATTGCTGAAAAATATAATGAAATTAGAAATATTTTTATTGAAGATTTAACTCAAATTAAGAATCTTGATTTGCATGAAAACATTAAAGCTGGTAACATTGTTGTCGATAATATAAATAAAACGGATATCCTTATTCAGAAACTTTTTTTTTACATCAGCAAACGTAGGGTTAAAAAAATATTAAGACATTACGATGAGTATAAAAAACCTTACAAAAATAGTGCAAATGCTGACATAATGTTGAAAGGATTAAATGAGCTTTATGGGGATCAAAGTAGGAAACCTACAAAATATTCTAATCCAAAAATATCGAATGCGAGAGAATTAGCAATAGAACATCTTACACAACTTATTAGAGATCTTGATCGTGTTTGACATAAAAACAATCCAAAATCGTGATGAAATAGAAAATAAATTTAATATCATAATTGAAGCAATTAAAATGAATGATGTGGATAAAATTAGAAAATTTATCACTTCATATATTGATGTTTGTGAGAATGACGAATTTGATTATAAACCAATTGAAACTGCAATTGCATATAATTCAATTGAGGTTTTAAAGATACTTCTTAGATATAATACAAACTTTAATTCATATGATTCTAATGGCTCATCATTGATGTCTTTGGCTATTTACTACGATAAGCTTGAGATAGTAGAATTATTAATTGAACTTGGAGTTGATATTAATATTGGTTTTAGAGAGAATTATTATGTAAATGGCATCGAGTATTTTGATGGTTCAAGTTCAATAGAATTAGCAATTGATGATAGGAACTATATAATTGCTTCTTTTTTATTAAAGAATGGTGTAAAAACAAATTTAAAAACTGATGATGAAATAAAAGTATTCATTGCATTAATAGATTCTGAGATTGAATTAGTTAAAAAATATATTAATGAAGGTGTAAATGTAAACGTACAAGACGATTCAGGATTCACCCCTCTTACACATGCAGTTATATTTATTGAAGATATTCCCTTTATTGAATGGTTAATCAATAATAGTGCGTTTTTTGATATTAAAGATAATGATGATCAATCTCTATTATCATTTATTATAGATAGTTTAAACGTTCAGGAAATTGAAGAAGCTGATAAATTTTATTATAATAAAGTATTGCAAATTTTCATAGAAAATGGTGCTGATTTTCAAATGTTACAAGGCAGCAATGTGCATCCTTGTGAGTTTTTATCTGTATTAGATTTATCTGATCCAATGAAATTAACACTAATAAATAAAATTAGTAAAAATGATTACGAAAAATCAATTATGATAAATTCAGCTCTTATTAATGCAATGAATGATTATGATATAAAATCTTTTGAGTATTTTATTAAACAACATGAGAACATAGATTTTCAAGACGAAAATGGAGATACTTTACTTATGAAAGCAATAGAAGAAGAAAATGCTCCATTTATCAAAAAAATATTAGATAATAATCCAAACTTATCTATCAAAAATAATAAAGGTGAAACTACAATTGATGTTGTTGAGAGAATTGACACAAAAATGAGTATATATACTAATTCTATTATGAGTTTATTTGAATCACATGAATGTTATATAAATTACTTGAAAGAAAATAAACTTCAATTTTTTATCAATTTACAACTAATTATTAAGTTTTTATTTACTAACTTCTTTTCTCAAATAAATATTGCTTTAATTATTTTATTTATAATATTTTTTGTTATTAGTAGGGATTTCTTTAGAGAATTATTATCAATTATTTCTTTTTTTTGGCTTTGGTCATTAGGTTTAACTATTGTTCATTGGAAAAGAGATTTCTATTTCTATAAGAAACGAAAAGGGATAAAATACAGGAGACTAGATGGAAGATAATGAATTAGAAGATTTAATTCAATATTGTAAAATTAATAATCGTATTATTCCAACAAAGTGGACAGAATTATGGGAAATGCTCCCTAACATAAAAAGGGTAGGATGTAGTTGGGATCCCTTACCACCATTAATTTTAGGCGCTTGGTGGCATTCATCTGAGCTGGAAAAACAAGAGAGATTTTTTTCCCATCTCCAATATGCATATAAACATGGGATTCTGAATAAAGTTTCTAATTATCTTAGAAATCTTTCCGAAAATGAATGGTGTCACTCTGGAGAAGCTGGAGGGATAAGCCTTGAAGATTATTATTATAGCAATGAAGTATTCGAAGCTAAAGTGAAACCATCAAATGACATAATTATTAATTCCCTTAAAACTCTTCATAATAATTGGATTGAAATAGCTGGAGAAAAAATTGCAAAAGTAACTGAACCGTATAATTTTTCTGGAAAAAAAGCTAGAAGATTAAATGTGAAAGTTTTGGACGAAAAGATAAAACCAGATTGGGGTTCATGGTGGTCACTCGATATAAGTGAAAATCCAAATTTATTTACTAATTTTAGAGAAAAAATTAATAAAGCTATAAATCCACATTCTATTGATCATATTTTTTTCTTTAAAAGAGGAAAAAGATCAAAATAATAAGGTGGCGATTTTATGTCATACGCAACGGCTTATATTTATTGCGACAAATGTAATTATACTAATACTGCAAATATAGAACCTATAGGTCGCTTTTATAAAATAACCATGTTTAATGAACTTCATTGTAAGAGTACCGATGGTTGGTGTCATTCATGTAATAAAAATGTACTAATTGAAGATTTTAAAACTGAAAGAAAATCTTTTATCCAAGATGAGTACTTAAAATGGAAGAAAAGTATTAAGTGTAAATCCCTTTTACATTTTCTAACAAATCTATGGTGGAAAAGACAGATTGATAAAAACAATTCTCCTAAAAGATGTTTAAGTTGTGGTTCTACTGATATAGAAAAAATTATTATACCATACCCAGAAGAGATAGATAAACCAATAAATATTAATTATTTACATCCTAGCTGTGGTGGTAGTTTATTTGTTAAAAATATTGGTCTAAGATTTATTCCCAAATACCACGAAAAAAAGATTTATACTCTAAATGGTAAATTTTTAAGAAAGAAAAATATGAGAATATAATGGTGGAATTTGGATTTTATGACATTAATGAGATTTTGCAAATAAGAATTAATGATTTTAAGATTGCCCGTAACAAGCGCACCCACATTAAGCAAGAAGAAAAGCTGGATGAACGTGGCGTGCGCCAAACAATAGGCAAAATTCGCTTCGCTCTTTTGCCTATTGGCGAGCGTGTAACCCGCACGACAGGCTCAGCGAACTTCGCCCATCATACGTGTTTGCGTCATTAAGCGAAAGCGAGCTTTCTTTCTTCACACGCAACACACGCTCGCCAATGTGCCTTTTCCCATTATATAAAATAATTAAGGAGTAACAATGAAAATGACAATGAAAATCCTAATGTTTGTAATATTATGTCTATTCGTTTATTTATCATTATCACACCTCTTGAGTATTGATAAACCAACGATTGGAGCATACTGGTTATCAATATTTACCATTGGATTACTTATCATTTATTTCCTCGTTTTCTTCTTAGACTTAGAAATAATATCAAAATGGGTTTCAATAAAACGAAAAATGAATACTCTGGAAAATAAACAAAAACAATTATCCAAAATAGTAACATCATTATATAAACTCTCCTATTTAAATTTTAGTTCACACATCGTAAATGAAATATCAAAAGATCATATCAATCAATACATTATAATAAGTGAAGAACTTCGAGGATATATTGATGAAAAAGATGTAGATTTATTTTCCGATCTTTTAGTTAAAATCCAATCTGACCAGCAATGAATCAATTGCTTCCTGATTTCTTTTTCTTCTTGTTTATTCATAATAATTCCTATTTGAGAGGTGTTAATGCAGAAAAAATCTGATAAGCAAAGTAAATTGTCGCTGGAATCGAAAGTATCATTGTTAGCTTCGATATTAACAATTCTTTGGATTTTGAGCAACTGGATTCCTTCTTATCAAAAAACATTAAAGTTATTATCCGAGTCAATTGGTACATCATCAATGCTTCTACAGCTATTAATCTTATTAACATTATTTGTAATGTTGACATTATTCTTATCACTCCGTTGTATTTTTAAATTCAATAATAAAACTAAACATTCAAACTTACCTATTCAAACTGATAAGACTTACCCAATTCCCATAAATATTATGAATGAGATACTTCTGCTTATAAAAAACACTGAGAATTTTAGTATATCCATTGCAAAACATAAGTTGGAGTATACTGACAAACAACTTAGAGAATTTCTTGATGTTCTCGTTAATGATGAATTTGTCTATATTCCTAAAAATTCTCATAATGAAAAACCTCTTTTTAAAACCTATAAACTGAAAGCTAAAGGTTATAATTATCTTATATTTAAAAGTCTCATATAAAGAACAATGTGAATTTATGCCCATAAACATTATGCCTATTTATAGTAGAGGAAAGTTTTCTTCTTAAACTAAAGTATTAATGATCTTTTTTAAAATTTAACTGGAGGTAAAAGAAAATGATTAAAGAAAAATATATACAATTTTTGTTATTCCAACAAATGAGAGAAATAATAATAATAGGTGTTGTACACAAATTGGTCATAATTATAACCAAAACTAAGCTTATGAAACAAATATTACTATTTATTTTAATTACTCTCTTTTTAAGTTGTTCATATAAAGAAAAAAGTTTATCTGAAAAATATTTAAACTTGAATTGGAACAACGGAGAAAAAATTGTGTTTGAAAATGGGGATATTCATTCATACACACATTTTGATTCAATTCAAAACAAAATGGTGGGAGATTCATTAATTACATTTCTCATTAAAGATTCTACCATAATCGTAACTAAAATTATTGGAAAAGGAAAATACGAAGAAGTTAATGGAGAATATAAGTTCAAAATCGAATCCGATACTATTGATACAGATACATTAAGATTTGAGTTTAGAAATTTTAATGGTTCAAAATTACTTTTGTATCGTAAAGAATGGTATTATCCTTCAATATTTAATTTAGACAAAAATGAAAATCAAGATTTACAAGAGATAAAGTACTTTGACAATGTGAGATTTGAAATTGGAGGTTTATCTATTGGAGATACTATTAGTAGAAAAGACTTCCAATTTGAAGATGTAAGAAACTATGACACATATAGTTTTGAAGAAGCTGAATTAAAGTCCAATAAGAACATTAATATTGATATTATTGGCGATAAATATATTCTAAAAATAATTCAAAGAGGAATTAGTAAATATGATTTGGACGATGTTATAAAAGTTGTTAGCACCAAATTAAACCAAGAACCAAAACACACTCCAACAAAAAAAGACAGTGAGTATGAATCTGAATATTACAGATGGTACAAGAATGGAACGGGAATATCTCTACAAAGAATGAAGTATATTGGTAATGACCACTGGAAAAAAATTTATTCAAATGATGATTGGGATTTGTACTACGAAGACAAAATTATTGAAACTTTGCTTATAAACGAATTTAAAAATGGACAACCAAAATCATTAATAATAAAATAATTAGGCATAACAAACGTGTCAGCGGGTAGGCTGGGTGGTTTGTTTTGTCTGAATCGTACCGATGATTCAGGTTTGGTCGGTTTGTTCGGTCGTGATCGTTCCGATCCCGCCGCACACGCCAACCATTATCTGCAGCTTTAATTTGCAAACCCCTGCAATTTTTTCGCACTTAGCAGTAAAATTTTACAAACTACTATCCATCTGTAATTCAATTGCTCGAATAATTTATTATCCATTTTATTCATATAATACAATAATTTTTTAACCTAAATTATTTCCTTGACTCAAATTCCTTTGCGAAATAGACAACATACTGAGAAGGAGAATAATGGGAATGAGGAAGAGCATTAAAAACAGTGTTATTGATAAAAACTACATTTACATTCTTTTATTTATTGGATTTATGTTATTATTATTTCTATTTAATTATGATAAGATAAAAAATCTCAAAACAGATCAGCAACAGAAGAAGGATAAAGTCTCTGTTAAACAAAAACGTGAAGAAATTACTGTTTTTGATGTAATAGTCCATGCAAAACTACTGCTGGGAATAACTGAAGAGAACTATAAAAGCCATATTGGTGAAGAGGCTATTTATATTTCCATCGGAATTGATAGATCGGAGATGGATCTAAATTATGCGAATATTATTATTACAGGTCAAGTAGAGTTGGTTGGTGGGAGAATAATCAGCGGAGAAGAAAAGAATAATGGTAATAAGCAAGTCATGGAAATCGAAGATCCGAACGATTCTCAGAAATATTTTGTTACAGTGTATTATACTAAATCTCAAAATATTACAAAAGATAAAACATTGCTTGCCATAGTTGTAGATGATTTTGGAATTCGGAATAATAAACTATTGGATGATTTCTGTAGCTTAGACAGTAATATTACATTCGCAATCCTTCCAGATCAAAAGTATTCAAAGCATGTGATGAATAAAGCTGCTGAGACTGGTCATGAGACAATGATCCATATCCCCATGGAACCAATTAGCTATCCAAGAGATAATCCTGGAGCAAATGCGATTTACGTACATCTTTCAGAGAAAGAGATAAAACGTAGAATGGAAAATTACATAAAACAATTTCCATTATGCGTTGGTGCCAATAATCATATGGGTTCATTCGCCACAACAGATGAGTCTGTAATGAAGACTGTTCTACAAGTTTTAAAAGATCATGATCTTTATTTTGTAGACAGTCGTACATCACAATCTTCAATAGCTTATGATGTTGCGAAAAAAATGATGATTCCAACTTGTGTAAATCAGATTTTTCTGGATACCCCAAGAATAACTGAGAAAACACTTACTAATAAGATTAGACAAATAAAGTATTTAGCTAAAGATCGAGAAAAGATTTTAGTTATTACGCATTGTGCAACAAAAGATAGATATGTATTTTTAAAGGAATTCATAAAAGAGATCGAGAAACTTGATTTTGAATTAGTCCCAGTATCTGAGTTATTCAAATCAAAATTACCGGAAATAATTTAGGAATTAAGGCATGGAACTTTTCAAAGCAATTATATTGGGAGTAATTCAAGGATTAACTGAATTTTTACCTGTGTCGAGTTCCGGACATCTTGTTCTTGCCGGACATTATTTAAAATTCAATAACCCCGATATAAGTTTTGAAGTGATACTACATCTCGGTTCATTATTCGCGGTGTTACTCTACTTCCGTAAAGATATTCTTTCTTTAATCAAATCACTTATTTTATTCAACAATAAAGAATCCATACATACTCGAAACAGAAATACAGTATTTTACATAATTGTTGCCACTACTGTAACCGGCATATTAGGATTTTACTTTGAAGATCCACTCACCAAAGCTTTCTCTTCGCTTTACATTCCAAGCTTCATGTTGCTAATTACAGGTTTCATACTTTACATTTCAGATAAAATTGAACATAGGGAAATCAAGACCCATCAACTTGGAATTAAGAAATCCATTCTTATAGGGTTAGCTCAGGCATTTGCAATACTCCCCGGAATATCTCGGTCGGGAATAACGATCACTGTTGGCATATTTGCCGGATTAGATAGAGAAGAGGCTGCTAGATTCTCTTTCATTCTTTCAATTCCAGTAATATTAGGAGCAAATATTCTTAAGCTTTCAAGTTTATTAAGCCTTGATAGATCTGTTTGGCTATCTTATTTTCTGGGTACGTTTGCAGCATTTATCTCTGGTTATTTAGTAATTTCTTTCCTCATTTCGGTTGTAAAAAAACAAAAATTGAAGTACTTTGCGTTCTATTGCTGGTTAATTGCTATCATTACTTTGATCTTATATTTGAAACATTAGTATGCCAAAATCCCAAAGTATCCCACATTATGAATTCTTAAGGAAATTCCCTGATCAAAAGCCACAATCTGTTTATTATATCTTCGGTCCAGAAGATTACCTTAAAGATATA
This sequence comes from Candidatus Cloacimonadota bacterium, assembly GCA_030596265.1. The sequence goes on along the minus strand of JAUVKM010000043.1, from coordinate 1,995 downwards.
GTTCTAAAAAAAATCTCTGGTAGATTCAGATCGCCTGGTTCTGAAGACTTTGATTCAATAATTCTTCATGCTGATACAGACTCTGCAATAAACGCTTTAGAACAACTTGAGATGATGCCTTTCATGGCAAAATTCCGTCTTGTTATTCTAAAAAATTTCGATACAATGAAAGTTTCCGATAAAATACTCATTGCCGAATATATCCAAAATCCTGTTCCAACTTCAATTCTGGTTTTAACAGCTGAAAAGATAGACGAACGTGCAAAAGCAAATAAAATAATTTCGGAAAAAGCAATGAAGATTATTTGCCGTTCTCCTTATAATTCTGTAGATGTTCTTAGGTGGCTGAATGTTGAGACAAGAGAAAGAAAGATACTTATGGATAATGATTCGAAGGAACTTTTTACAAGAAGTATTGAATTAAATTATCAATTAGCTGCCAATGAATTAGAAAAATTAATCATTTATACCAAGGGAAAAGAAAGCATCACAATTGAAGATGTAAAAGAAACAGTTGGAAAATCCAGAACCAATAAAGTTTTTGATCTTCAAAATGAAATCGGTAAGCGAAACTTGGATAAATCATTAACTATATTAGAGAATATGATTGCGAATAATGAATCGGCTGTCTTTGTAATAATTATGCTTTCAATTTTCTTCCGAATATTATGGCGAGTTAAGGCTCTGCGAACAAGCAATCTTAGCGACTCTGAAATTGAGAATCGTTATCTTCCCGAAGTATTTTATAAATTTAGAAAAGATTATATAATCTTTGCTAATAATTACTCAAAGATAGCAATCCGAGAAATATTCTCATTACTTCTGCAAGCAGATATCGACGCAAAATCTTTAAACTTGAAAGATGAGATTATTTTGGAAGTTCTCGTTTATAAAATCTGTAAGATCTAAAGGTATATTATGAATAGTATTTATCGTGCTGGATTTGTCTCAATTGTTGGGAAACCTAATGTTGGAAAGTCGACTTTAATGAATAAATTACTGGGAGAAAAGCTATCTATAATTTCTCCAAAACCTCAAACGACTCGACAGCAAATCAAGGGTATAATTTCTGATGATAAAAGGCAAATCATATTGATGGACACTCCCGGATTTGTAGAAGCCAGATACGAACTTCATAACAAAATGCTTGAGTATATTAGTAATTCTTTAAAAGATTCTGACGTAATTATCTTTATGACTGATGCAAAAAAATTTCCAACTGATTACGATAAACAGATCTGTGAAAATTTGAAGCAACTTAATGTCCCCAAAATTGCAATGTTAAATAAAATCGACCTTTCCGATGAAATCACTATTAATAAAAAACTAGAATTATTGAAAGCATACGATTTTGAAAGAATTATACCCATCTCCGTTCTTAAAACATCTGACTTAAGCCCATTCTTAGATGAACTCACTAAGTTGCTTCCATTCAATCCTCCTTTCTATTCTACCGATGAAATTTCAGATATGCCAATGAGATTCTTTGCACAGGAAATTATTCGTGAGCAAATTTTCCTTAATTACGATGATGAGATACCTTACGCTTCTACTGTTGTCGTAGAGCAATATCACGATTTCCCAAATAAAGTGGTTATTGCTGCCAACATCTGGTTGGAGAAGAAATCACAAAAGCCAATCGTTATTGGTAAAAGTGGAAAAAAGATAAAAGCAATTAGGATTTCAGCAGAAAAAGAGATCCATAAGATCGTTGAGAAGAGAGTGAAAATTGATCTATGGATCAAAATTAAACCAAATTGGCGAAAAAAACAGAACGCTTTGAAGGAATTTGGATATAGATGATTTTAGATTTTTAAAGTTACAACAATGTGTAAATCTGAGCTAATAAAAAGATTAAAAAATATTTGACATCAATACAACGCAAAAATTATTTGTAAACTCCATTTAGGAGGATTAGCTCTAATTGGTAAGACAGCGGTCTTGAAAACCGCCGGGCTTAGCCCTTGGGGGTTCGAGTCCCTCATCCTCCGCCAG
>JAUVKM010000104.1 GCA_030596265.1 Candidatus Cloacimonadota bacterium | reverse complement strand
GAGGTTTATGGTAATATTCATTTCTTTTTGTTTTTGTATTAAGGAATTATCTAAATGAAAGAAAAAGATTACAAGAACTTATTTGAATCCAGTAAAAAATATTTGCTTGATTTTAATGAAATAACAACCGAAATTCTAAATAAGCAATTAGAATTACCTGCCCTGGATAAACTAAAAACTAAAAAGCAGTTATTCTATAATTTTTTAGATTGCGCCCGAAACAAGCAAGGTATGCCAAACGCAATTGGAGATATAAACGAATTAGAGAAAATTCTATATGATTTTAATCCTGAAAAAGTAAATAACAACTATGCAAATTGGGAAATACTTTTCGATAAAATCCAAAAAGAAAATACTCCGCCCGGAAGAATGGTAAAAAGCAATAATCATAATTACTGGGTAATTTATTGCAAATCAATTATTTCAATTTCAAGTTATCTTAGTAGATTTAAAAAAATTGAAGATTTCAATAATTATGTTAATCCATTCATATTGAATACACCAGATATAAAAATTGGTTTACCCTTAATTCTTCAAGAAGAATTATTCGGATTCGGATTTGCGTTAGCTTGTGATTTCCTGAAAGAAAATATCTCCCCAGATTTTGTCAAACCAGACACACATATCAAAGATATTTTTATTAATTTGAATTTATCCGATGCAGGGGCAACTGATTTTCAGATTTTCCGAGATGTAATAAAATTCTCAGAAATAATTAAAGAAACACCTTATACAGTAGATAAATTATTCTGGTTAATTGGTAGTGGGAATTTTTATGATTCAGAAGTAAAAATAAAAACTGATAAGAGAAAATTCATAAATAAGATGAAATCTAAATTTGGTAAAAATCAATAATTGGAGGAGGAAAAAATGAAAAAGTTAGTTATTATGTTTGGTTTATTGATCTTTTCACTTAACACATACCTCTTGGCATTTGATATTCCGGTAGAGGAAATGACAAAAAACAAAAGCTTTCCGGACGGATGGGTGATACCTGAAGAGAATTTTGTAGAACCTACTAATTTCAGAGAAAATGGAACTATCCAGCACGTAGGAAGTTGTATGTGGCAGGGAATGAGTGATGTCTTTGTTACTGGTGATAGCGTCTGGTGTTCATTCCAGGATGGACTCTGGTTTATTGACATATCAGATATTTCAAATCCCGAATTTCTTTCCAGGAGATATACTCCATTATACACTTTGAAACAGGGACAGATAATGGGTGTGAATGATATTTTGGTAGAAGGAGATTATGCTTATATAGGTGACCACGAGGGTGTGAGAATAATTAACATAAACGATATGGAACTTATTTCCACTTATTCACTGAGGAGGGCACATAGTTTGTATCTCAGAGGTACTAATCTTTATGTGGTTGATGGAACTGGTTTTTGGGTATTGGATGTACAGAACCCTGCCCAACCGGATTCCATTGGCTTTTATGAGAAATCAGGCGCTGTGGGACTCGATATAATTGGAAGTCGTGCTTATGTTTCGTCCACAGCAGGAGCGGGTCTTACTATTCTCGATATTTCTGTTCCCGAAAATCCTGTTTTTCTTTCTGAACTTTCTGATATCTGTTGTACGAACAAGCTTATTGCGGAAAATGGATATGCTTATCTCGCTTCAGGCTCAAGTGGTTTTAATATAGTGGATATATATGATTCCTTGAATCCATTCCACGTCTCAAATATCGATTTTGACGGATCGGTAATGCGTATAGCAATGATAAATTCCCAATATGTAGTTGTATCTGTGTCTACTCCTTCCGAAATCGCTGTGATAGATGTTTCTGATCCTGATAATCCTTTTGTAGCAGTGAGTTACGGAAGAGGTGGAAATCTGTTCGTGGATGAAAATAGACTGTTTGAAGTGGGTTCCAATTCTATAAAAATTCAGGATGTACAAGATCCATTGAACTTTGTACTCGATGGAAGTATCGATGTAGAAGTTTATCATTCTCGTGGAATACAGGTTTCAGGAAATTTTGCTTACATAGTAGATATGGGAGATTTTTTTGATGGTGGACTTAATATTGTAGAGATAAATGATCCTGATAATCCTTTTCCCAGAGGGAATTATTCTATAGAATATCCCAATTTCTGCACTATACTTGCTGTTAATGATAACTACGTATATATTCCCGATATTATGAATGAAATTATTATCATAGTTGATATTAGTAATCCCGATACACCGGTGTATGCTGGTGAATATGCGGCATCTGTAGAAGATATATATGCTGGTGATCCATATACATATCTCGTGGTGGGCAATACTCTTCAGATAACTGATCTACAGGTTCCCTCGAATCCTTCATTAATAAGTTCCATTACGCTCGGTACTGAAGAGGGTTGTAAAATATATGTAGATAGTGGATATGCTTTTATTGGAGATTCTGCAGGTGAAGTATGGATCGTGGATGTAAGTGATGCTTTAAATCCGCAAATAGTTACATCATTTACTGCTGCTGAAGAAGTAACAGGTATTTTTGCAGTGGAAGACTTACTTTATGTTGTTTCTCAGGAACAACTTCATATTGTTGACATCAGCATTATCAATACTCCCCAGATCGTAGGCTCATATTTTGATGATGATCTTTCCAATTACACAAATATATATGTTGATGGAGATTATGCTTATATTACAAATATGATAGGTGGTTTTCTGGAAATAGATGTGAGTGATCCCACTGTTCCTATTCGTGAGGAATTCTTTCAAACTGCAGGCTGGTGCAGAGGTTTAACTTATGCAAATGATCATCTCTATGTTTCTACCGATTGCTCTTTTCAAGTCCTCCAGAATGAATTTGTTGGAAGTATTGATGATGATTATAATTCTACTTGCAGCATAAATGAGTGTGAACTTAGAAATTACCCCAATCCATTCAATCCAACAACAACGATCTCTTTTTCCATAACTCAGATGTCCTCGTTTGTGACTCTCGACATCTACAACATTAAGGGACAAAAAATAAAACAGATCGTTAGTGATCAATTTTTTGCAGGTCAACATTCAATAATCTGGGACGGGAAGGATGAAAATGATCAGTCAGTCTCATCGGGTATTTATTTTTATCAGTTGAAAACAGGTAGTGATTTTTCTGAAACAAAACGAATGCTTCTCTTGAAATAGTAATACATTTACCTTCGGAAGGTTATGTAACTTTCAGGTTTTCTTGACCTTCCGAAGGTTTACCAACGTTGAAAGAAAAAATACATATTTCATTCACTGGAGTGAAAACAATGCATTCCAACGCAGGAGCATTGGAACGAGGTTAGTTTTAAAAAGGAGGATAATATGTTAAATAAAAAGAAATCATTGGTAATTTTGTTTGTATTTCTTTTAATTTTTACTTCCACAATTATTGCTTCGGTCAATTCAGATATCTACCCAAAGATGATAGATAGTGAATTTCCGTATGGTTGGGAGACAGGCAGCAATTCTGTAAATCGAGATACTAGGGAAGAGACTATCGAATATGTGGGAAGTTGTATGTGGTCGGTACTCACCGATGTATTTTCAACAGGAACTGATGTATGGGCTTCATTCAATAACGGACTTTGTCATCTAGATATTTCCGATATTTCAAATCCGGAAGTTATTTCAGAGTTATACATTCCTTGTGGAAGCAAAGGCATAACCGGTACAAATGATATCATAGTAGAGGGAAATTTTGCTTATATTGGCGATAAAGACGGTGTAAGAATCGTTGATATAAATAATATGGAGCTCATATCAACATATCTTTTACAAAGAGCTCACACCTTATTTTTAAGTGATCCATATCTTTATGTGGTTGACGGATCAGGTTTAATAGTTCTGGATATTACAGATCCCGCTCAACCGGATTCAATCGGCTTTTACGCACTACCGGGAGCAGTCGGAATAGATATTGAAGCAAATTATGCTTATATTTCCGATACAGGCAATATGGGACTTACAATCCTGGATATAACAATTCCGGAAGAACCTGTTTTTGTTTCCAACTATAGCACTCCAGGCTATGGCAATAATGTTGCATTTTCAAACGGATATGCTTTTATAGCAGATCATAATAATGGTCTTGAAATTGTTGATGTGAATGATCCGTTCGATCCTGTTTTTAAATCACATATTCAAACATCCGGTTCTGCATATGATGTAAAAGTTGAAGGAAACTATGCTTTTGTGGCATCAGATGATATGGATGTTGTCGATATCTCTAATCTGAATTCTCCATTCATTGCTCAGAGTTTTTCTACGATGGATAATGTGAGATCTCTATTTCTTGCTGGAAATTATCTATTTTCATCTGAAACATCCTTCCTGGAAATATTGAATGTTCAAGTTCCTTCCAATACTGTTTTAGAAGGAAACCTGCAAAGACCGTACTGGCTTCAGGAAGTAAAAGTGAACCAGAATTTTGCTTACCTTGCAGATATGGGTGAAGTTTATTTAATTCCAGGGGATTAAGTATAATTGATATTAGTGAGTTTGAAAATCCCTTTTTAAGAGGAGAATATGCATTGGATCTCTGGGCAATGCCAAATAATCTTGATGTAAAAGATAACTATGTCTATATGCAAGATAATATCGATTGGACACCGACTTTCACTGTAATCGATGTCAGCGATCCTGATGCTCCGCAATTTACCGGAGACTATCCGGCTGCTGCTAAAGATATTTATGCAGAAGATTCATTTGTGTATATTTTGGATGGTGATGTTCTTAAAATATTAGATTTGCAGGATCCGGTAAATCCATCTCTCGAAGGTTCTTTAACCCTCAGTGGTAATGCTCTCAGAATTTGCGTAGACAACGGATATGCCTTCATTGCAGGAGATGGTGCTTATTCTTTATGGATAGTGGATATAAGTGATACTTCAAGCCCGCAATTGATAACCACAATAACAACTGTTTGTAATTATGCGAGAGATATGGTTGTTCAGGAAAATCTATTGTATCTTGTTTGTGATCAGCATTTTCAGATCGTAGATATAACTAATATTAATACTCCTGAAATAATTTGTACTTATGATGATGTAACTGGAGCAACCGGCATTTGTGTAATAGGTGATTATCTTTATATTGCCGGTTATGATCTAATGAAATTCGATATTTCCGACCCGGAAGCTCCTCTTTATTTGGAATCATATCCAATTCCCGGATGCTGTTATAATGTTGCTGTGCAGGATAATTATTTATTCGTTACTACCGATTCTGCATTCCTTATCTTTCAGGATGAAGATTTATTACCGGTTGGAAATATAGATGGAACTGTAACTGATTTTTATTCAGGTGAACCAATCGAAGGAGCCTGTGTTTCCCTCGGAAGTTTTTCTGATTTATCAGAATTTGATGGCACATATCTTGTGGAAAATATTCCCGTTGGTGTGTATGATGGATTGACCTGTACTGCAGAAGGATATTTGATTCTCACTGTTAATGATATCGTTGTAGAGGAAAACCAGACGACTACAATTGATTTTGCATTACATTCTGAAACAGATGCAGATGATCTAACTATATCAGTTACACAACTTCTCAGTAACTATCCTAATCCATTCAATCCAGCTACGACAATAAAGTTTAATATTGAACAAAATGAACAAGTCAAAATAGAAATTTACAATCTGAAAGGTCAGAAAATCCGACAATTCTCAATACCGGAAGGTCAACATTCTGTTATTTGGGATGGCACCGATGAAAATGATCAACAGGTTTCATCAGGAATCTATTTCTACAAATTGAAAAGTGGTTGTTATACTTCTACCAAAAAAATGATCCTTATTAAATAGCTTATGAACCCGACTTGAGTATTTCTCAGGTCGGGTTTATTTTATACATTGTATCAGTTTAACACCTTTGTTATCTTCTACTTAATAATAAAATGACAAACTAAAGACACTTTTCCATTCTCAATAAAATGAAAAATAACTGACTCTTTTTTTATTCTTAACAAAATAAAAAAATTACAGACACTTTTTCGCACTTTTTTGCAAAATATGACAAACCTTTAGCAATCCCATAATTACAAATATTATTACTATACAATTTTTTAACTTGACTCAAATTCATTATAAACAGCATTTTTTAAATGCGTACAAGAAGATTAATGTCATTCCAGTGAAGCTTGTTCTCAACTTGATTGGGGAACGGGAATCTATAACTTGAATTTGGAATGGATACCCGAGCGTGGTCGAGTATGACATAAACAGAATAGTGAAATTGAAGGAGATAATATATGAGCTCACCCATTATAAGACGTGAAACGAGATACGGAATACCGGCAGCAGACCAAATAATAATTAACAGGCACTATGTGTTAGGTTATTCATACTATTTTCGTCAGGCAAAATGGGCGTTAGAAATTGTAGATCCTGATAATACAGACTTAGAACGATTAGATAACTTTCGCCCGGACTATCGAATTCCAGAGATGTTCCGAGCTGACCTGGTTGATTATTCCGGATCCGGTTATGATCGCGGGCATCTTGTTGCGAGTGCAAATCAAATAGAAACGGAATTACAAAATAGCGAAACATTTCTTTTGTCTAATATGTCTCCTCAGAGACCTAAATTCAATAGAGACATCTGGAAAGAATTAGAAACCGAAGTAAGAAAATTAGATGCAAAACCCAAAATATTAGAAACGTATGTTATCTGTGGTCCTATTTTTTATTTTGATACGCCGGTAGAACTTATAGGTGCAAAAGATAAAAACAATGTATCGATACCGGTTCCGCAAGCATATTTTAAATCTATTTTAACTGAGAATAATAAAGGTACTATTAATATGTGGTCATTTGTAATTCCGAATGAAGAATCTAATCAATCACTTGATACATATTTGGTCCCAACAATATTAGTTGAAAAATTAGCAGGCATCAAGTTATGGGAAAGTTTAGTAGGGAAGAAGATCGATAGAGAAAAATCAAAGATCCGTAAGATATGGTAAAACCTTTTACCTCTCTATAATTTTTATGCTGCGGGGGATTTAAATAGTAAATCTTCTAAAATAAATATACAAAAGAATGTTACAAAGTATAACTTACATTTAAGTATTATTTTTATAAACTAATAATAAATTATTTGACAAATA
>JAUVKM010000251.1 GCA_030596265.1 Candidatus Cloacimonadota bacterium | reverse complement strand
TTGCTGGAGAGAGAATAATTTTGTTAGAAAGAAACCAACCTCTATATAATTTGTAGAGAAAGAACCATCTGTTGTATTTATAGATCCGTCTTCGTTAAAGAAATCTCCATTCTGTCCATTGGAATGATGAACTATGCGTCCAAAAAGATAGAAGGTGTTAGATTTTCCCGGATTAAAATCTCTTAATTGATGATAAAATGTTATTTGTGGCAAGTAACTTGGAGTGGATACAGGATCAGAATCTGTTCGGTACATTCTTAAAACCACTTTCGGGGTTAAAACTGCTCCCGTACGAGAATTTTCCCTGATGCGAATCAAATAATTTGGAACCATTTTACCTTCAAACCATAACGGTTCCAAATTACCAATTCCATCTAGGAAAGTAATATAACCAACTTCACTGTTTGCCAGAATATATCGTGAAAATCTTTGCTGATCGCTTTGAGCAAAGATTGTTGATGTAACTATTAAAATTACTAAAACTATAATATTTCGTTTCATTATTTATCCCAAAATCCTAACATTCCCTAACTCCAACAAAGATTACCTTACGGATGGTTAACAACCTCCGCAATGATAATCTCATTGAAGCCAACCATTGCGGAGGTTGTTAACCATCCGCAAGGTTTTATATTGTTTCATTTTTTCTTCCCAAAAAACACATTCGTTTTATACAGTAGAAGATACATAATTGTTACTGTTCCCAAGAAACTGGTGAACATATTTAAAGAAACCAAAGCTCCCAAGCTCCTATTTGGTGGGAATACAGAGAACAACAGAACCAAAAATCCAGCAATTACTACCGTTGCATTAAAGATAATCGCACGGCCTGAATGATGCATTGTTCCTTGCAATGTTTTCTGTTTATTTCCAGTCTCCCTGGCATAGATTTTGTAACGTTCAATGAAGTGGACTGCATAATCAATACCTATCCCGATAGCAATACTTGAAATGAGAGCTGTAGTTGTGCTAAGTGGAATATTAAGTAGTCCCATCACACCAAACCCAATAACTGCCGTGATGACTATAGGAACCGACCCGATGAGACCAGCCCACAAATTTTTGAACATAAGTGCAAGCAGTATAATTATAATAAATAGTGACATAATCAAACTTTTGATCTGTCCTTCTAAAATTAGGTCTGTAAATATGAGACCTTTATAGCCAGAACCTGCATAATTCACACTTATTCCAAGTTTTTCGAAATCATCTCTGTATTCTTCTACAACAGCAATTGCACTGTTAATAGCTTTAGAATTATCGCTTTTCAGTTGGATGGTCATATTAGCAGTTTTAAAGTCATAATCCACTACTTTCCATAAATTCTCAGGATCGCCGCTCATTTCATAAAGTAAGAGATATTGAGCATTCAATTCCTGCGAATCAGGGATGGTATCAAATTCTTCTTTATCGGCATGCATCACTTTGTTCATACGTTTCATATAATCTGCCAATGAAAATGAGTTACCCACAACAGCTAACCTGTTTTCCACATCATTCTGCAATTCATCGATCAATGTTAGAGCTGCCGGAGATTTCATTACATCATTTTCACTACCTTCAAAAATAACATTCAAGTTACTCGTTCCTCCAAAATTTTCGTTGATGAATTTATCGGTAAGAACTATATCGCTGTCTTTTTCAAATTTATCCAGGAAACTGGAATTGATCCAAACTTTAGTAATCCCAAATAATGAAATTGCTACAATAGCAATAGTAAGAAAAAGTGTAATTACTTTATATTTGATCACACCTTCAGCAAATTTGTATGAGAAAGGATTCTTGGTTGTTTTATTAGCTGCTTCTGTTTTTTGTTTCCTTTTGGGAAAGCCAAATATCAGGATCGCGGCCGGAATAAGAATGAGCGAGAATAACATTGCTGCCATCACGCCAAAAGCAGTGAAAACACCAAAATATTTTATGGGGAAAACTTCTGAAGTAAGAAGTGAAATAAATCCTACTGAAGTGGTTACGGAAGTCATCACAACTGGTTTCCACATTCCCCTAAGCATATCTGCAACTGCTTCTTTACGGGTTGCATTGGGATTCTTACGTAAGAATAGATCAAGATGACTGTAAAGGTGAATTCCATCAGCTACACCAATAGCGATCAGTATCACCGGAAGCATTGTGGACACTGCATAGATGGGGATATTTACAGCTGCCATAAGCCCAAATGCCCATATTACACTAAAAGCTACTACCAGCATTGTAAAAATAGTATTTTTCACACTTTTCATTACAAGCAGGAGAACAATTACGATTACTAACATTACGATAGGAACCATCTTCTTCATATCTTTGGGTCCCAAATAAGCCATTGACCCTTCTACAATGGGAATACCGGCGACATAGAGTTTTTCCGGTCCTTCAAAAGAGTGTACAAGTTCTAATATTTGATGATAAAATTCCTGACTGAAAACATCGTCACCAATTTCCGCAATGATCACAGTTACAGTTTCATTCTCAGACACCAGCCTGCCAAAGATCATTTCATTTGCTCTAACTTTTTCTGCTATTTCTAGTAATCCCTCATCAGTTGTGGGGACTTTCTTGAAAAATGCTTTCACATCCATTCCATCTTCTGTTCCAATAATATTATCTGCAGTATAAAGTGAAGTTACATCATTCTTATTGATCTCCTTCATTTTACCTAACTGTTTAGTCAAATCTTTTACCTTTTGCAGTGTTTCAGTCTGGTAAATTCCATCTAGATTTTCTATGGCAATAATGATACCATCTTTGATGTTGAATATTTCTTCCGCTTGATCACTATAAACAAAAGCAGGATGATCTTGCGGCATATATTTATCAAGATCCGTTTCCATTCTGCTGTTTTTCTTCATTACCATAAAAAATGCAACTGAGATGATCAACAAAATCAACATTGTTATTTTGGGAAACCTCAGTAACTTATTTAAAAACTTTTCCATATTTTCTCTCCTTATTTTTCAACTTCCGAGTGTGCAAAGCACCTCAGAATGTTGTAATTTATTTATTTAACGATTCAGAACATTCGGATGTCTTTCGACAATCAGAAGTTCTTTGTGGTTAATACTCACTAACTTTTAAATTTATTTAAATAAATTTATTTCGCAACAATTAATTTTTTCATATCAGTGCAAAGCTGTTCACCCTCTGTTTCTAAATTGAAGATCATGCCAGACATACTCCATTGAGTTACTAATAATCTCATCGAACCAATGATCATCCGGATTATACTTAATGAAGATATATCAGTACGGATCTCATCTCTACTCTGACCCGATTGAACTACTGTCTCCAGAATTATGTGTGATTGCTTCATCATATTATTCATTTTTAATATCAGATTCTCTTCATTCTGGAAATTCGCTTCAGAAAAAATAACTTTAGCAAAATTCGGATTCTGACTGATTATTTTTAAATGTTCTAATATGAAGCTTTCAATTTTATTTAGAGAGTTTACCGATTTATTAAGTTTTTTTATGGCAGGTTGCATTTTAATCTGAAAATAAGTAATTACAGCTTTTAAGATCTCAAGTTTACTATTGAAGTGCCTATAGAGTGCAGGCTCAGAGATGCCAATCTCTTTTGCCAGATTTTTGGTTGT